>NZ_JADKPY010000007.1:0-97348 GCF_015351505.1 Acinetobacter sp. SK-43 | reverse complement strand
TAACCTAACAGTTAGGGGTGTTTTTTATTGAATTTTTAAAATTTATAAAGAAAATTAAGGTGAGTACAGTTTAGTCTGGCTTTTGCATATGACAGCTTAAGACGTTCATAAATGAATTAAGGTATTTTTTAAACTTAAAATCTAGCATGCTATAACAAATAATAAATTTCCCAATATTTTATGCAAGAAAGACCTTATATTCGAGCTGTAAAGTTTAAGTCGCCTGAGTCTTTGGATTGGGCTAGCTACCCTTATGTCGTACCAGCTGTTAACGATTTAGAAAGCATCAAGTTTCACCCACAAGTAACTTTCTTTGTCGGTGAGAATGGTTCAGGGAAATCGACCATTCTTGAGGCCTTAGCACTTGCTTTGGTTTTTTCAGAAGTTTGCATCAGGCGATTCGAACGATAAAAAGCTATAAGAAGCCTCAAGATTATTACTTTTTACGTGCCGAGAGCTTCTATAACGTTGCAACCTATATGAAGCAAGTCGGCTATCTAATTGAGTACGGTGGAGATATACACTTATGCTCGCATGGAGAGGCTTTCTTAAAATTATTAACAATCAAATTAAAAGGGAAAGGTTTATACCTTTTAGATGAACCAGAAGCAGCCTTGTCTCCAACGATGTTGATGACAACCTTATCGGTTTTAGATCGTTTATGTCAGGAGCAATCTCAATTTATTATTGCTACCCATTCTCCTATTTTATTGGCTTATCCAAATGCCAAAATTTATCAGTTTTCGGACACAGGGATTAGAGAGATATCTTATGAGGAAACAGAACATTTTAGAGTGACAAAGGATTTTTTAAATAATTATCAAAAAAGAATTCAGCAATTGCTAGAGAAAGAATAGATAAAAAGAAGCCCCATCATCCTGACGGGGCTTCTTAGTATTCAGTTTCTGGTCGTTTATATTCCTTATCAACGACCGCTTCCTGCGTATCTTGTTATTTTCGATGAGACTTCCTGTCTCTTTATGCATCTTATATTAGCGCTCAAGTCAACAGTGGAATAGACGTGAATCTACCTGATCAATGTACGCCTAGACGTACAATTAGGCGATATTATATTTCTGTAATTTGGCAACGAGTGCTGCTAATCCTTTTACTTCAAATTCATTGGCTTCAAATTTTTCGTCTTTATTACGTTTAAAGATGTCGCGAATTTCAATCACTGCATTTGGATCAATAATTCCTAAGCTTGAACTTACTTGACGAATTTGGCTAATTGAACGTGAACCATTGGTTGAACCATAGCCGATAAAAGCTGCTGGTTTGCCTTGCCATTCTTTACCGACATAATCTAAGGCATTCTTGAGTGCTGGGCTATAACCATGGTTATATTCAGGGCTAATAAATATGAATCCTTGTGCTTGAGCAATTTTATCTGCCCAAGCTTGCTGTTTAGGCTGATCATAGATACCTGTTGCGGGTGGGTGAGCACCTGCAAATAACGGTAAATCCCATTCTTTAAGATCGACGATTTCTGTTTGAAGATTATTTAACGTGAGCTCAGAGATTGCTTGTTGTACCCAGTTTGCAACTTTAATTGCAGTTCGACTTTCACGAACACTGCCGACAATAATATAAATGAGCATATTTAAATTCCTATGTGTTATTGCTTTGATTTAAAAATGAATGTTTTTATGATCTTATACAATTCTTTAGCGTTAAAAAAAGCTCTCATTTGAGAGCTTTTGTGTTACATCAATTTGATGCCTTGCTGACCTGCTGGGGTCACTTTAAAGATTTCAACTTCAAAGGTAATATTTTTACCAGCAAGTGGATGATTAAAGTCAATCTCTGTGATGTCATCATTGACTGATTTTACGATGCCAAACAAGGTTGCTTTAGCTTTATCTTCAAATTCAATCATATGCCCGATGATAGGGCGTTGTTCAAACTTCACGGTATCAAAAGTTTGAATATTTTCAGGATTCCATGGACCAAATGCATCTTCTGGCGGTAAATGTACAGTACGACGATCGCCTGCACGTAAACCAAATAATGCCTTTTCAAATCCAGGGAGTAGGTTGCCATCCCCAATGACTAGACTAACAGGCTCTTCACGACCACGGGTATTATCAATTTCAACACCATTTTCGATCGATACTGAAAAATGTAAATCAACTT
Source organism: Acinetobacter sp. SK-43 (assembly GCF_015351505.1). Taxonomy (NCBI): domain Bacteria; kingdom Pseudomonadati; phylum Pseudomonadota; class Gammaproteobacteria; order Moraxellales; family Moraxellaceae; genus Acinetobacter; species Acinetobacter sp. SK-43. The sequence goes on along the minus strand of NZ_JADKPY010000007.1, from coordinate 95,212 downwards.
TTGAACCATCTTCAATCCGAATTTCTTCGTTTGGTTGGATAATTTCAGACATTTTTTGTTTCCGCATTTTGGATACGTTTCTTTTCAAGGAAGAAAGTATCAATAAGTAGCAGGATTGTTCCTAAGGTAATCGCACTATCTGCAATATTAAAAGCAGGGAAGTGACTGTCTTGATAATAGACATGAATAAAGTCAACGACATAACCCAATGAGACGCGGTCTATAAGGTTGCCTATAGCACCACCGAGAATTAATGCAATTGCAATCGGAAGGATGATCATTTTTTTTGGCATTTTCATTAACCAAAAAATAAAGATAATCGAGACAAAGCCTGCTAAAGAAGTAAAAAAGTAACGTTGCCAGCCACCAGCATCAGAAAGAAAACTGAATGCAGCACCATAGTTATGCAGTAATGTCCAATTCAGGAAAGGTAATACAGGAACAGGATCGGCATAGTTTAAGTGTGTACTTGCAATCCATTTTGTCCATTGATCTAACACAATGGCAAGGACTGAAAGTCCAAGCCACATGAGATTATGAGGATAAAACTGGAACAAGCCTTTTTTTGCTTGTGTATTAGGCATACTTTCTCACTTCGCCACTACCAGTGACATTGACGATACAACGAGCGCATAAACCAGCATGACCAACGTGGGTATTCACGTCTGGCAATACATGCCAGCAACGTACACATTTTTCACCATCAGCCGCAGAAACTTTGACACGTAATCCTGTTAAGTCAGTGCTTTCACCTTGTTCAGCATACGGGTAAACGATGACTTGAGACGTGATCAAGACGAAACGTAATTCATCAGCCAACTGATTTAATAATGTTTGTAATGCTTCATCTGCCCAAAGTTCAACTTTTGCAGATAAGTTACTACCAACGAGTTTAGCGTTACGTGCTGCTTCAATCTGTTTATTTACTGCTGATTTTACGCTAATCAATGTTTGCCAATCTGCTTCTGAAAGCAAATTTGCTGTTGATGCCGTTGGGATGTCATACCATTCAGCAGTAAATACATATTTCTCAGTTTGCTCTGGGATCAATGGCCAAGCTTCTTGAGCTGTAAAGCTCAGGATTGGTGACATCCAGCGTACAAAAGCTTGTACTAAATGATACAGCGCAGTTTGTGCTGAACGGCGAGCTTGTGAATCCGCTTTGGTTGTGTACTGACGATCTTTGATGATGTCGAGATAGAAACCACCTAAGTCATTGATACAGAAATTGGTCAATGCATTAGTTACAATGTGGAAGTTCATCTCTTCATAGGCTTGCTGAATGGTTTTTTGTACTTCAGCCGCGCGTTGCAAGATGTATTGGTCTAATGCGATCAATTCGTTTACAGGTAAAGCATCTGTTGATGGCTTGAAACCATTTAAGTTTGCCAACAAGAAACGTAAAGTGTTACGGATACGACGATAACCATCAGACGCACGGCTAAAGATTTCTTTACCTGCGGTCATTTCATAGCGATAGTCAGCCGAAGCAATCCAGAAACGTAAACCATCTGCACCCATATCTTTGATGATGTCTTGTGGGGTGATGATGTTGCCTAATGACTTGGACATTTTACGACCTTTCTCATCCACGACGAATCCGTGAGTGAGTAGACCTTTATACGGTGCACGTTCATTAATCGCAATTGAAGTTAACAATGACGATTGGAACCAGCCACGATGTTGGTCAGAACCTTCAAGATACAGATCTGCAGGGTCTTGTAACTCTTCACGTTCACGCAACACTGCATAATGTGTAGTACCTGAGTCAAACCAAACGTCAAGTGTATCGCGTACGGCATTGTACTGTTCAGCATCTGCGCCAATGAAGTCGCTAGCATCGCGGTTATACCAACCATCAATACCTTCTTGTTCGATCAGTTTAGCGACTTCTTCAATGAGTTCAGGTGTACGAGGGTGTAATGCATTAGTATCTTTGTGTACAAAGAATGGGATTGGTACGCCCCAAGTACGTTGACGTGAGATACACCAGTCAGGACGACCTTCGATCATCGATTGAATACGATTTTTACCCCAATCTGGAACAAATTCGATGTCATTTTCAATCGCATTTAAAGCAGTTTGACGTAAACCTTTGGCATCCATGCTGATAAACCATTGTGGTGTTGCACGGAAGATAATCGGTGTTTTATGACGCCAGCAATGTGGATAGCTATGTTTAATCGGCTGATGTGCCCATAAACGACCTACAGCACCCAAAGCTTCGATAATTTTTGGATTGGCTTTGTAGATGTGCTCACCCGCAAAAATCGGTGCAGTTGGTAAATATACGCCATTACCACCGACTGGATTATCGACTTTTAGATTGTATTGCAGACCGACTTTATAGTCGTCCACACCGTGTCCAGGAGCAGTGTGTACGGCACCTGTACCGCTAGTCGCAATTACGTGCTCACCAACAATTACTGGGACTTGACGATCAGTAATTAAAGGATGTTGTAATAATAGCTTCTCGATGACAGCGCCTTTAAAATCAGCCAATACAACTGGATTTTCGAGCTTGTAACGTTCGATTGCTGATTCAACTAAATCTTTGGCAAGAATGAAGTTTTGTGAGCCTCGTTCAGTGCTTACTTGTACCAGTTGGTAGTCAATGTCGGCATGTACTGCAACAGCTTGGTTGGCAGGTAAAGTCCACGGTGTAGTTGTCCAAATGACAATATCAGTCACATCTTGAACATCAATACTTAGACGTGCGCTTAAATCTTTAAGATCAACAACCGTAAAGCCAACATCAATTGCATCAGATTTTTTGTCTTCGTATTCAACTTCTGCTTCTGCAAGTGCAGAACCACAGTCCAAACACCAGTTCACAGGCTTCAAACCTGGTTCAATATGACCCGCTTTAGCAATCGCCCCCAAAGAGCGTACGATGTCAGCTTCTTGTTTGAAGTTCATGGTGAGGTAGGGATTATCCCAGTCACCAAACACGCCCATACGCACGAAGTCTTTTTTCTGTAACTCGACTTGTGTGTAAGCATATTCACGGCAGGCTTTGCGGAAGGTAGAGGCGTCGACCTTGACACCAACCTTACCCACTTTTTCTTCGACTTTAAGCTCAATTGGTAAGCCGTGACAGTCCCAACCTGGAACATAGGGCGCATCAAAGCCATCCATAACGCGGCTTTTGATGATGATGTCTTTTAGAACTTTATTGACTGCATGACCTAAGTGGATTTGACCATTGGCATATGGAGGGCCGTCATGAAGTACATATTTTTTCTTGCCAATACGCGATGCGCGAATCTGCTGATAAATGTTGTCGGCATACCACTCTTCTAACCATTTGGCTTCACGCACAGCCAAATTTGCTTTCATCGCAAATTCAGTATCAGGCAAATTGAGTGTGGCTTTATAATCCACTGCATTTTCAGGAGTTTGCTTATCGCTCATGCAAGTTTTCTTCCAGTTTTATCAGTCTAAACTGACATGTTCTACAAAAATGAAATTTAAAATTTAAAAAGGAAATTCTGGTGTACGCTTACGATAGTCTCGTAGTTTTTGTACATCATCATCGATCCCAGCTTTGAGTGCTTCAAGCGAAGGGTAATTCAGTTCGCCATGTAAATAGTGAAGAAAAGTTACCCGCATCAATAGGCCATACAGATTAGCAGAAACATCAGGGAAATGTACTTCTAATCGCCACTCTGGATGATCTTGTTGAATAGCTGGACGTGTCCCGACATGACCTGCACCAAACAAACTATCAGCTTGATAACCAGCAATTCCATTCAACTCAGTATCTATATGTTGAATTTTTGCTGTGAGAGAAGCATTCTCACATACCACGTCCACCGCATAAATACCACTTAAACACGGTTTATGGCGATTTAAACGGACATTAATCGTTGGAAAATCAAGGGTACGTCCAATCTGATCGCCATATTGCACACGACCTGTAATGCTGTATGGACGACCCAATAATTTAGCAGCTAAAGCAAGATCACCTGCTTGTAAAACTTGACGAATACGAGTTGAACTCACACGTTCACCATTTAAAGCCACTGTATTTAAATTAGTGACGTCAAATCCATAATCACGTAGGAATTCGCTATTGCCTTGGCGGTCTTTACCAAAATGAAAGTCATCACCTAATACTAAGCTTTGAGCATTGAGTTTTAATTTGAGTAGCTCAGCAAATTCGGTTGCATTAAGACTTCTAAAATACTGATCAAACTTGGCGACAGCAATATAATCCACCCCTAACTCAGTTAAATATTCTACTTTTTCTCTGAGCGAGCTAATACGTGGTGGTGCGTCATAACCTTTAAAAAATTCAAGCGGTTGTGGCTCAAAAATCATCACTAATGTTTTTAAGCCTTTGGCATTTGCCAATGTTTTCAGTTGAGCAATCATCGCTTGGTGACCCAGATGGACACCATCAAAATTGCCAATCGTTACCGCGCTCGGAGGTAACTGAAAATCTGGCGATAATGCGTTGAGACGAAGCAACTTCATGGGCGTTAAATTCAGTGAATTTTGCAAAGGCTATATATTGCCATATTCTCAGCGATTCGTCTTGTTGTTGTGTTTTTACGCAAGGAAATTTCAATATTTAAACGCAATATATCATTTTTATTGATTCATTAAATAAAAATAAATCAATTTTTCTTATTAGTTGGATCGCTTAAGATAGCTTAATCGTCGCTATAGATCGAGAAAGAGATGAAAAAGCCATTTTATCAGTTAGAACAAAGCAGAGATGTGATTCGCCATTTTACCCCAAACTGGTTTACCGCCACGATGGGAACAGGTGTGGTAGCGATGATTTTAGCACAGCTGCCTTTTGCTTCATCAATCTTGTTTATGCTTGCGACTAAATTATGGCAGTTCAATATCTTACTATTTATCACTTTCAGTATTCTTTATGGCTTGCGTTGGATTCTATTTCCAACTGAAGCAAAACAGATCTTTAACCACCCAAACATGAGTTTGTTTTTAGGTGCGATACCGATGGGACTAGCGACGATTGTGAATGGTTTCTTGAGCTTTGGAGTGCATTTATATGGCGATATTGCGATTCAGATAGCGACTTATCTTTGGTATCTCGATGTATTTCTTGCGGTGTTGATTGCCTGGGTGGTGCCATTTTGTATGTTTAGCTGTCAGGACCATCAATTGCAACGTATGACTGCGGTTTGGTTGTTGCCAATCGTGGCATGTGAGGTGGCTGCGAGTTCTGCAGGATTACTATTACAGCATTTGGCCGCGGATCAGCATGCTTTAGCGATCTTGATCACGGGGTATGTATTGTGGGGGATTTCTGTATTGCCTGCTTTTGCAATCTTAACCATTTTAATGTTACGTCTGGCTTTGCATCAGTTGCCTGAAAAAGAAGTCGCGATTTCTAGCTGGTTATGTTTAGGACCGATTGGAACAGGGGCATTGGCTTTGTTGTTACTCGGTCAGCAAGCTCCACGTATTTTGAATGCTGTTGGATTAGAAGAATTGGCGACAATAGTGCCAGCCATAGGCGTCATTGGTGGTTTGGTGTTATTGGGCTTTGGCTTGTGGTGGTTTGGCATCGCGGTTTTAACGACTGTACGTCACGCGCGTACAGGGATTCCTTTTAACCTTGGTTGGTGGGGGCTGACTTTCCCATTTGGTGTATTTATTTTAGCGATCTTTAATTTGGCGCATCAGTTACAGTTCAATTTCTTTACGTATATTGCTGTAGCTTTGAGTATTGTTTTGCTAGCGTTATGGGCTTTGGTGATGAAAAAAACAGTGGTTGGTGCATATAGTGGTCAACTATTTTTCTCTCCTTGTTTGGTCGCCTTACAGCAAAAGATGCAATAAGATAATCGTTGTGCAAGAGCACACCTTTTTATGTGTGTTGGCTTTAATCTGAATAGAGTATGTGGTTATGAATGCTGATGTTGCTTTGATGATGGCACTGCCAAATGAATCAAAAGGTCTATTTGAGCAAGCTGGAATTGAAGTTCACTATAGTGGTATCGGTAAAATTAATGCAGCATTCAAGGCATTTGAGGTAATCCAAAAAACGGGATGTAAAACCTTGATCAACTTGGGTAGCGCTGGAAGCTCTCATTTTAATGCACATAGTTTAGTTGAGGTGACGACTTTCGTGCAGCGTGATATGGATGTATCACCCTTGGGCTTTGCGGTCGGGGTCACGCCTATGGATGAACATTTACCTGCTGAGATTCATACACCAGCCTATTTTGAATATTTACCTAAAGGGATTTGTGGTACGGGTGATTCATTTGAAACTGGGGTTCCGAAGGTTCATTGCAATTTAGTAGATATGGAAGGTTATGCTCTGGCAAAGGTGTGTCAAAAACTTGGGGTGCGGTTGATTTCAGTAAAATATATTACGGATGGGGCAGATGATACTGCTCATTTAGACTGGGAAGAAAACCTATTGGTAGGAGCACAAAAACTGCTCGCTTTGTATCAAGCTCACTTCTAATAAAAAAGCCCATCGATCGAGATGGGCTTTTTTTAATGGGCTAATTTAGCGAGGGATCACACCATAAAGCATCATATGCACGGTATGTTCAATCGTGCGTTGGTACATGCTGCGATTGCGTAAAGTTTTGCCTGTCACCATCTCCATTTGTGTAGCAAAATCCGCATAATTCTGCGTAATTGACCAAATGTTAATAATTAACAGTTCTGCATCGATTTCTTTTGAGATTTTCCCTTGTTCCTGCCAAGTTTGGATCACTTTAGTTTTGCGTTTAAACAGCTTTTTCAAAGGTCCTTTTAAGATCGGCAAGATATGTGGAGCACCTTGGATGATCTCTAAAGCAAACAAACGAGATGCTTTAGGTTGGTCGCGTGAGCTTTCGAGTTTTTGAATGAGATAGTCAGTAAGTGCTTGAGTAGGCTCAAGTTCTGCTTCTAAAATTTGCAAAGGTGCAAGCCATTTCTGTAATACAGTTGTCAGCACCTCAACATAAAGCGATTCTTTATTTTCATAGTAATAGAAAATATTCGATTTATGCATATTTGCAAGTTGTGCAATCTCATCCAAACTTGCGCCGCTGAACCCATAGACGGAAAAAACATCTAGGGCAGCATTCAGCAGTTGATTGCGCTTTTGTGTACTTTTTTTCTGTTCCATCTGCGAGCTTGATTCAAAAAATGTCCTTGACATTGTAAGATAAATTCATATATCTGTGCACAAGAACACATTTTTTTTAGCAAAAATCGTTCAGTTCTTAGATTAACGGTAACGTTCTGTTGATTAACGGTAACGTTCTGTTGATTAACGGTAAAAACTGACCATTTTGGGTATCTTCTGCCGCTTATTTTGTAGACAAAAACAGAACGATCACTCATTTTTCTTAGTCGTAAAACATATAGCTCAAGTGGCTAAAACAGCCTCTAAAACCTGCTGTTCTAGGCGTGTGAAGGCAATATTCTTAATGCGTGGACGAGCCAAATCTACGTTGAAACTCTGTTTAATGTGACCTTGATCGAGCAAGATAATACGATCTGCCAGTTGAACGGCCTCACTAACATCATGGGTCACTAAAATAGCGGTAAAACCTTGCTCATTCCAAAGTTGTTCGATGAGATTTTGCATCTCTAATCGTGTGAGCGCATCTAATGCACCTAATGGCTCGTCCAGTAGTAGAATGCGAGGCGCATGCGATAGAGCACGCGCTAAAGCAACACGTTGACGTTGTCCCCCTGAAAGTTGAGTGGGCCAATGTTCGGCTTTATCTTTTAAGCCCACTTTTTCTAGCAATTGCTCGGTAAATTTATATTTTTCTTTGGCTAATCCAAGTTGCGTATTTTTCAATACACTTTTCCATGGTAGTAGACGTGGATCTTGAAACATGACCCTAATATCAGCATTGGTAATCCCTTCTCTAAAATGGCGTGCAGATTGATATTTGATTTCGCCATAACTTGGTTTTTCCAGTTGGGCGATTAAACGTAACAAGGTGCTTTTACCACAACCACTACGTCCAACAATTGCAACAAATTCACCTGCTTGAATATCTAAATCTAGATCTTCTAATACTTTGACATCACCATAATATTTATAGAGTTGCTCAATTTGAATAGCAGCCCCATTGGTATTGTCATCCTTTGATAGTGAGTCTTGGGTGCGAGATTCACTTAAGAATTTTAGGTTGAGATTCGTCATAAATTGATCCTTTTTATTTTTGATAGCCTGCATGCCAACGCAATAAATAACGTTCTAATATCTGTGCAAAAACATCAGCTAGTTTTCCAAGTAGGGCATAGAGCAAAATGCCGACCAAAACGATATCTGTTTGTAAAAATTCACGTGCATTCATAGTCATATAACCAATACCAGATTGCGCTGATATCGTTTCAGCTACGATCAGAAGCACCCAAACCAAGCCGAGTGAAAAACGAAAACCGACTAAAATCGAAGGCATGGCCCCAGGTAAAATAATTTCTTTATACAGTTGCCAGCGACTCAGACCATAACTTTTTCCCATTTCGATTAGTTGAGGGTCAACAGAACGAATACCGTGATAAGTGTTGATATAAATTGGGAAAAACACACCGACTGCAACTAGAAATAATTTGGCTGTTTCGTCAATACCGAACCATAAAATAACCAATGGAATCAGTGCTAAAGCAGGGATATTGCGGATCATTTGTAGAGTGGTATCGAGTAAGGTCGACGCGATCCGTGATGAACCATTCAACAACCCGAGCAGTAGACCTAGTCCGCCTCCGATGAGTAATCCTAGTAATGCCCGTCCAGCGCTGACCTTTACGTGCTGCCAAAGCTCGCCACTAATTAGTAAGTGCCAAAAGGCACTCACTACAGCGGTCGGTGCAGGAAGAACACGACTTTGCAAGAGACCCGAACTTGATGCAACTTGCCATATCACGATCAGTAAAATAGGGAATAGCCACGGTAAAAGATTGGTAAAAATGGGTTGTGTTCCACGTGAAACATGATGCGTAGTCATGCGGTCTCCTTGTTTAACAATTTAGGCTGTTTGGCTTCGGGCACATAATTGTTGGCAATAATTTCACCGAAGGGACCTGTTAAATGAGGTTGTGCAAGTTTCTCTCGTGTTTTTAGTGGTAATAACGGAAACACCAATTCTGCAAAACGGATTGATTCTTCTAAATGTGGATAGCCTGAGAAGATAAAAGTATCGATACCCAACTCAGCATATTCTTGAATACGAGCAGCAACAGTTTCTGGATCACCAACCAAGGCTGTGCCTGCGCCACCACGGACTAAACCGATACCCGCCCATAAGTTTGGTGAGACCTCCAACTGATCTTTACGCCCACCGTGCAGGGCTGCCATGCGCTGCTGGCCGACAGAGTCCATTTGTGCAAATTTTTTCTGCGCTGCTGCAATAGTCTCATCATCTAAATATTGAATTAATTCATCGGCTGCAGCCCAGGCTTGTTGGTTAGTCTCGCGTACTATCACGTGTAAACGGATTCCATAATTCAAGCTACGACCCTTTGCCGCAGCCTTAGCTTTTAAATATTCGATTTTGTCTTTTACAGCAGCTGGTGGTTCACCCCATGTTAAATAGGTATCCACTTGTTCCGCAGCAAGTTCAGTAGCATCTTCTGATGAGCCGCCAAACCAAAGGGGAGGATAAGGTTTTTGCACAGGTGGGTACAAAAGTTTGGCATCGTCAACGCTTAAGCGCTCACCATGAAAAGTGAATGATTCACCAGTATGTGATCGGCTTAGGATTTCACGCCAAATTTTTACATATTCAGATGCTGTTTGATAACGCGTACTATGGTCTTCATATAAGCCATCACCTTTGAGTTCTTGCTCATCACCACCAGTCACAAGATTCAATAAAATACGACCATTTGATAAGCGATCAAATGTGGCAGCCATTCGTGCAGCGAGTGCAGGCGTCGTGATTCCTGGTCGAAGTGCGACTAAAAATTTAAGCTGTTTTGTGGCATCGATGAGGCTTGCTGCGGTGATCCAAGGGTCTTCACAAGAGCGACCAGTTGGAATTAATACTCCTGCATAGCCAAGATTATCTACAGCAACCGCAATCTGTTTCATATAAGCATGATCGACTTGACGAGCACCCTTGCTGGTGCCTAAATAACGACTGTCACCGTGAGTGGGAATAAACCAAAAAATATTCATGTCGATGTTCCTTATGAAAGTAAAATAAGCATTTATTTGGCAGACCAAACGCTGCGCTGAACGTCAATTTGCACAGTGATCAATTGCTCTTGTTGAAATAAATCGGCAATCTCTTGTTGGTGGAGAATTACCTCTGTTGTGAGAGGACGAACAGGCGAAGGTTTTGGTCTTTTGTCTAAAACACGTTGAGCAACTTGACTATCTAAGCCTGTACTGCCTGCATAGATTTTTAAGGCTTGATCTTGGTGTTTTACGATCCAGTGATCTGCATCATTGATCGCATTTATGACTTTCTGTACAGCTTGAGGATGCTTCTGGATGAAATTTGGGTTGCCAATATAAAAAGAATAAGTGGTTGGGAAAGATCGCCCATCAATCAACGTTTTGGTATGACCCTGTAATTCCGCAGTGCCCAAATAAGGTTCCCAAATTGCCCAAGCATCTACCGCTTGTTTGTCAAATGCAGCACGTGCATCAGAGGGCGGTAACCAAATGGGTTCGATATCTTGCCAAGACAATTGAGCTTTCTGTAAGGTCTTAGCGAGCAGCTCATGTGCACTAGAACCTCTTTGCACAGCAATTCGTTTACCTTTCAAATCTTGTAGTGTATTGATTTGGCTATTGGGGTGAACCAATATGGCTTGTGCAGTAGGTGCGACAACTTCATAAGCCACATAAGTTAATGGCTTGGCAGCTGCTTGAGCAAAAATAGGTGGTGTATTTCCAACAGAACCAAAATCGACAGCACCAACAGCCAATGCTTCAAGTAATTGTGGACCTGCAGGAAATTCACGCCATTCAATTTTGGCATTTGGAAAGGCTTGCTCGAATAATTTCTGTTGTCTTGCGACCAGTAGATTCAGCGAAGATTTTTGGAAGCCGATAGAAAGTGTTTTTACTGCGCTATTTTCAGTAGAGCTCGCAGTGTCTGCCGACGGCTGTTCGATTTTTTGACAGCCTCCGATTGTCGCTGCCGCGATCAATACACCCAAAATTGAAACTTTAGAAAACACCTTCATCGAGATCTCCAATTATTTAACATCGTTTTTTAGGATGGCATCTTGGATGACAAGCTGATTTGGAATAAGTTTTTGCGCAAAAAATGCATCAGCAACGTATTGTTGTTCTTTAGCGACTTTTTCAGAGATTGGTTGAACACCGAAACCCATACGAGAGATTGATGTTTTTAAAACCGCAAATTCCAGCCCTGTCGGTTTTTCGAGTAATTTAGCTGCGTCATCAGGATGTGCTTTGACCCAGTCAGTTGTTTGATTCAAAGTAGCAACCAAAGTTTTCAAAACTGCTGGATTGGATTCAGCAAACTTACGATCAGCCAAATAGAATTGATGATTACTAACCAGATGTTCACCGTTCGCAATTACTCGAGCTTGGATTTGATGTTCTGCAGCAGAGAAGAATGGGTCCCAAATCACCCAAGCATCGACGGCACCTTTTTCAAAAGCAGCACGGGCATCAGAAGGAGGGAGATAAACGGGTTGAATGTCATTGAGCGTGAGGTTATGCGCTTCAAGCAGTTTTAATAAAAGATAATGAACGTTTGAACCTTTGTTTAAAGCAACACGTTTACCCTTCAAATCTTGTATTGATTGAATCGGTGAATTTTTCTGCACAATCAGAGCTTCAGCAGTAGGTGCAGGTGGTTGGTTTGCAACGTAAACTAAGTTAGGGTTCGCTGCTTGAGCAAAGATAGGTGGTGCTTCACCTGCTTCACCAAATACTACGCTCCCAACATTTAAACCCTCTAAGAGTTGAGGACCCGCTGGAAACTCGACCCATTTAATATTCACACCCTGAGCAGCAAGACTTTTTTCTAATTCACCTTTTGCTTTGACAATCGGCAAGATGCCATATTTCTGGAAGCCGATGTTTAATGTTGTGGTTTCTTGTTTTGTTTCTGCTTGCTGCTCAGGTTTTTTAGCACAACCAGAAATACCCAATAAGCTGCCAAGACTTGCAGCAAGAAGTGTGTATTTTAGCCATGAAGAATGGATTGAAATGTTCATAGTGGTTGTGCTCCCCGTAAATCCAAAAAGATCTAAATAAGTGAGCAACTAAACTAGAACGCTTTTTATTGCAGAAAAAATAAATAATCAGGCTTTAGTTATCAGTAAAAAGTGCAAAATAGAAAAAAGAATAAGTTTAGTGATTTATTGAATAATGAAAGAATTAAAAAATCTCACCTAAGCTAATGTTTATTATGTCTTTTAAATTTTATTTAAGGTTTTAGATCAAATTAAATTAAAACAATAATCACAGTATTGAGCGATTCGAAGATATCTTTATCAGAAATAAAAATATCTTCACGTACTGGAATTAGTTCAATGCTTTTTTAAACACAAGTGAATTTCTTTGATAATTATAGAGCGCTTGGCGAGCGTTGGGTAAGTCATCCACAGTGGCAGGAATAAATCCTTGCTCTAAAAACCAGTGGCCTGTTCGAGTGGTGAGAACGAATAATTGTTGTATACCTTGCTGTTTGGCTTTGCTTTCCAAGAATTGCAGAATTTGGCTGCCACGATTGGATTTTCGATAGCTAGAATCGACTGCAACACAGGCAATTTCCGCTGAACGAATTTCATCGTCCTGTGCAGGTATTGGATACAATGCAGCGCAAGCCAAGATCATGCCATCTCGTTCAATCACTGCAAATTGTTCAATCTCACTCTCAAGACGTTCCCGAGAGCGATAAACCAAAATACCTTCTTGTTCGAGTGGACGAAGTAGATTAATGAGACCACCAACATCATGGATATTGGCAATTCGAACTTCTTCATAATGTGCATCGGTAATCATGGTACCTATACCATCACGAGTGAATAACTCTTCGATCAATGCGCCATCATAAGCATAAGAAATTAAATGTACACGATGAACCCCTGATAAAGAGGCTTGTTGAGCTTGTTTTAAATGTAATGAAAATTCAGGATTATTTGCTTGGAACTGTTGAATATACGGTTCAAGTTGACGAGGACTTAGTTCACGAAGCAAGTGCTGTTTTTGATTCATTAAACCTTGTTTTTCACCCAAGAAAATGAGTTTATCGGCTTTAATCGCAGTTGCAGTTTTGGTTGCAACCTCCTCAGCCAGTAAATTAAACACCTCACCTGTAGTGGAGTAGCCTGTCGGTCCTAGCAACACAATATTGTGATTATCTAAATGACGCTGAATTGCATCTGTATCGATTGAACGTACATCACCTGTCAGTTGGAAATCGATACCATCACGAATACCATAAGGTTTTGCGGTGACAAAATTACCCGATACAACATCAATACGGGCGCCGTACATCGGTGAGTTCGCAAGGCCCATAGACAGTAGTGCTTCGATTTCTAAGCGAATCGAACCAACAGCATTCATAACGCCGCGTAAAGACTCGCGTGTCGTTACACGACGATTTTGATGAAAAGGTGTTTCAATTTTGCGTTCAAGCAAATTTTGATTAATTTGAGGACGTGCACCATGTACTAGGATCAGACGAATACCTAACGAGTGCAGCAAGGCAATATCATGGATGATATGTTGGAAATTATCATGTTGAACCGCTTCACCGCCAAACATCAGGACGAATGTTTTATCACGATGAGCATTAATATAAGGTGCTGAATGGCGAAACCAATGTACATAATCTTGCGCTGTACTATTTGAAGTTTCAGTGATTTGGTTCGCCATATCGATCTCAGATTTACTGCAATTTATTTGATTCTAACCAAAAAAAGCAAAAGATAAATCTCTTAGTACCGTTGTGGCGAATTTAAATTGCTCAACTGAGGTTTCAAAGGTTTAGAAACCGACAATACGTATAATACTATTATCATCGGAATTGACTAGAATGTAGTCATTATTGATTTTATACCATTGTTCATTTCGACCCGGTTTCGGAAGATTATTTTGTTTATAATCGACTTTATAACCATTACCTCGATAATGTTGAGGCATCACATAACCTGCTTGCCAGCGATGTTGTTTCAAACGTTCAACACCACGTTCTTCGCGCATACGACGTTCACGCATACGATTTTCATTATCCGAGTTATCTAAACCACGACCTTGCCAACCACCTCGCGAGTCTTCTCCCCGATCAAAGTGTGGACCTGCGATGCTGTTCATACTACTGAATACAGCGGTTGAACCTAAAACAAAGATAATGAAAATTTTTTTCATGATGCACCTTAGTGACTTCGGATGTCTCTCATGTGAAAACTGTAACTTAAAAATGCAGAGAAACTGTGAAGATCAATTCATGATTCGTTTAAAACTATGAAGATTCCTTCAGCAGCCTCTCTCACTCATCCATTAGAATTTTTATCATTCTAGCTTTGAGCATCTATGCTTTGACCATTCATTTCTAAACTGTCATCACCCATCAAATATAAATAGGCAGGCATGATGCTATCCGGTGTTGGTAAAACCTTTGGATCCTCTTCAGGATAGGCTTTTGCTCGCATGGCTGTTCGCGTCCCACCAGGATTGATGCAGTTGAATCGAATATTCGGATACGTGTTTTCAGCTGCAAAAATTTTACTCATCGCTTCAATCGCGACTTTTGAAACGGAGTAAGCCCCCCACAATGCACGAGCTTCTCGACCTACACTTGAACTGGTAAATACAACTGAAGCGCGATCAGACTTTTCGAGTAAAGGTAATAATGCTTGAGTTAATGCAAAAGGCGCTCTTAGATTAACGGCCATAACATCATCCCAAACATCTACAGGATAATGTGCTAATTCGACGCGATCACCTAACATGCCTGCATTATGTAAAATACCGTCTAAACGACCAAACTGTTGCTCGAGTGTGTCGACCAATAGCTCATAGTCATGGCTTGATGCGGTAGACAGCTGTAAAGGTAAAATTGCAGGTTGAGGTGCACCTAAGCCCTCAATTTCATCATAAATAACTTCAAGCTTATTCAGTGTGCGACCATGTAATACGACGGTAGCGCCATGCAAGGCATAACTAATAGCAGCCGCACGCCCAATTCCATCACCCGCACCTGTAATCAGAATAATGCGGTCTTTTAATAGATCAGGACGAGGTTGATATTCTGAATATTTCATTGTTATGCCTCCTATAATTATCTTTAATGCTTAACCCATCATACGCTGATTTTCTGACAAAACAGTGATTTTCTGTTTGAGCAATTCATGTAATTCCGGAACTGTTTGGATAATCGCATCTGCATTCCACGCATCAAGGTCGTCACGTGATTCAATTGGTAAATAACCATACGCTGCCAAAATCGTATACATACTCGCATTACGACCTGCATCGATATCACGAGGATGGTCACCAACATAGATGATTTCTTCGGCAGCAATTTGAAGTTGTTTTGCAGCCAAATACATCGGTTCAGGATCTGGTTTAGTATTTCGAACATCTTCGGGGCAAACCAAGACTGAACAACGTGAGCTGAGATTTAACTCTTTAAGCAATGACTCACTCAGACCACGTGGTTTGTTGGTTACGATACCCCATGGAATTTGTTTTGCTTCTAGCTCTTCGAGTAAAGGGTACATACCATTAAAAAGGTCTGTATCTACAACGATATTTTCACCATATACATCTAAAAAGCGTTGGCGATGAGCGAGAAACACAGGATCAGTCACGTCTAACTCTGGATAAACCAATTTCACCATGGCTCGAGCGCCTTCTGACACTTGAGTTCGAATTAACTCTGCATCAACAACTGGACGTTGTTCATCACGACACATCTGTTGAATGATGCGAATAAAGTCAGCCGCAGTGTCTATGAGCGTTCCATCAAGATCGAATAATACCGCTTTCATTAGGCACCTGTATTGGTAGTATGAACCATATAATTCACATCGACATTTGGGGCTAACCAATAGTGTTTGGTGATTGGATTATAGTGAAGACCAATCATTTCTTTTAAGCTAAGACCAGCGTTGCGAATATCATGCGCCATTTCAGATGGGCGAATGAATTTATGATAATCGTGCGTGCCTTTTGGTAGTAAACGTAACACGTACTCAGCGCCAATGATCGCAAACAAATACGATTTAGGATTACGGTTGATCGTTGAAAAGAATACATGACCGCCTGGTTTCACCAAACTTTGACATGCTTTTACAATCGAAGCTGGATCAGGCACGTGCTCCATCATTTCCATGCATGTGACAACATCGTATTGACCTGCTTGCTCTAGCGCAAGCTGCTCAACAGGGATTTGGCGATATTCAATGTTTTGTACATTTTCTTGTTGTGCGTGTAGACGACCGACCGCGAGCGGGGCTTCGCCCATATCAATACCGAGAACATCTGCACCACGGCGTGCCATGCTTTCTGCGAGAATGCCACCACCGCATCCGACATCCAAAACTTTCTTGCCTGCCAATCCACCTACACGCTCATCAATCCAGTTTAAACGTAATGGGTTAATTTGATGGAGTGGGCGGAATTCAGAATGTTGATCCCACCATTTGGCAGCCAGTGCTTCAAATTTTGCGATTTCTTGTGGGTCAACATTCAATTGCGACATGGTGTCACCTCTATTTATTGGCATAATGATCTAGGTCTAGTGTAGCGATTCTTGAAAAAAAAGCGATAAATCCTATAAAAAACTTCACAGAAGCAAAACGAATTGATCGTGTTTGATTTATATTTAGCATATAAACTTACGAAAAATGCTTAGAGGAAAAGCAAACTCAATGAAAAAGTTAGTATTAGGTGGTTTAAGTGCGGTTGCAATGGCGTTTTCAATGAATGCTATGGCGGCTAATTTTGTTGCTGGTAAAGATTATACTGTGGTTGCGAATCCAGTGAAGACCGCTGCACCAGCAGGCAAACTCGAAGTACGTGAATTCTTTTGGTACGGATGTCCACATTGCTTCAAACTTGAGCCACATATGCAAACGTGGTTAAAGAAGATTCCAAGTGATGTTTATTTCTTACGTACACCTGCTGCGATGAATAAAGTATGGGAGCAGGGCGCACGTGGTTACTACGTTTCTGAAGCGCTTGGCGTACGCAAGAAAACCCATATTCCATTGTTCCATGCGATTCATGAAGGTGGTCAACAAATCTTTGACCAAGCTTCTCAAGCAAAATTCTTTGCACGTTATGGTGTGCCAGAACAGAAATTTAACAGTATGTTCAATTCATTCCCAATTACTGCAAAAATTGCTGAATCTAACAAATTAGCTCAACAATATCAGTTGACGGGTGTTCCAGCAGTTGTAGTAAATGGCAAATATGTGGTGCAAGGTGAAGATGCTAAAGTGACTCAAGTCGTTGACTTCCTACTTGAGAAAGAGCGTAAAGCTAAATAATTGGCATGCTTCGATCATAAAAAAAGGACTGTGATGACAGTCCTTTTTTTATTTAAGCGTTTTCATCGAGCTGAAATTCTTTTAGATCGATCTGTACCGTTTGAGTAGGTAAAGATAGCGCTTGGCTGACATAGAGATTAATCAGTTTTTGGCGAGAGCCAATTGAACGTTGGTAATAGCTTGAGTTCAATAATAGTGCTGCGCCATAAGTCAGAGACCAAATATAAGATAAATAGTCTCGAATCGACATATCGTAGTTCTGTGATTTTAAATATTTTTCAGTCATGTCTTTGAGTGAAACAATACGTTGTTGGCGAACAGCGTATAGTTCATCAAACAAATGTTTGAGTTTCGACTCCGTCATGGTCAGATGTTCTTCTAACTGATGCAAAAGAATCGTACGACTCGGCGCCGTTAAATGATGCAGCATATAACGAGGGGCATATTCTTTGAAATCTGTATTGTACTGATCCGAAATCTTGAGAATTTCTTTTTCATTTTGAATGATCAGTTCAAGTAACAATTCATTTTTGCTACGGAAATGCTTATATAAGGTGCCTTTAGCGATATCCAGTTCGGCAACCAGTTCATCGAGGGTCATTTCTTGGTTGTTTTCTAATAATAGCTTTTCCGCAACCTGCAAAATTTTTTCTTTACGTATTAAGAACTGAGTATGACGATCAGGATTCATGATGCTTTTAAGCTCCTCATAGTGTTCTAAACGGCATCGCGCTATTGTCTAATGCATCATAACGCTTAGCAATGCTTTTATATATCAACCTTTCATATTGATATGATCAAGCGTTTTGAGGTTCCCAGTTTGAGATCCCACGAAATAGTAAGCGCACTTGAGTCGCTGCATTATCGATAAATAAATTTTGCTGTTCTAACAAATGATCAATCGTGAACTGTTTGGGTAAGTTGATCCATGTCATCGCCCATGTAAAGGACATATTAATCAAAATCGTTGATAAGACTTGGAGGTCTTTGGCTTCTTTAATATGTTTGAAGGTTTCGAGTTTGCACAGGTCAATGGCAAGATCTTCAATCAAAAATTCGATTTCACGGGCAATCGCAATTCGTACTGTTTCAGAACCACCCCAACGTTCAGCGATCATAAATTGCCACTGTTGAGGGCTATGATTTACTGCTTGGACAAACAACTCAATGCTGGTTCGTGTTTTGGCAGACCCGCTGTGTTGTAAATAACTTTGCCCCAGTTGATGAATCAGGCTTTTGAGATGCAAAGAAACTTGATCAACGAGTTCTTGCCCTAACGCTTCCATGTCTTGGAAATGACGATAAAACGCCGTTGGTACTAAACCAACTTCGCGAGCCACTTCACGCAAACTGATACTACTAAATGAGCGTCCAGAAGTACTGAGATGGAGTGCTGCATCAAGCAGAGCTTGTCGGCTCTGTTGTTTTCGTTCATCTCTAATCGACATGAAAAAGATCCATTGAATTCATACAGCAGAGTCTAGCAAAAAAAACATGATTTTTTTAGCCCTGAGCGAGGATTAAACAAAGCAACTTTGTCCTGAGAGGTGTCTAAAGCCTAGCAAGAAAATGAGCAGCTAGGCTGCAAATAGAATTTATACCAATACTTTCTTTGTTCTCATAACCATTTAATGCCTGTTAAGAAGTGAAGTTGCCAAGCGAGAATAGAAACATGTTTTGTTAGGGCTAGATTTGTTGATTAATCCATTATTTTTTTCTCGTCATTTTAGCGATTTATAAAAAAGTATTAAAAATAACCAAAAATTAGTGAACAAGTGTTGACTCAGTGAACACAAATTAATATAGTGTACACATGTTCACTATATGAACATTTGTTCACTCAATATAAATAGCCAGATACAAAACGAGGAACGTATGAACGCTAAGTTAAATTATCAACCGCATTGGGTTCGTGAAGATTTTGTTGATTTTATCCTTGCAAAGGTTAACCCGATGTGGACTTTGCGCCGCATTATGGCAAAAATCGAAGCGATTGAGCCCATTGCAGATGAAATGATCAAGGTCACTTTAAGCAGTAACAATAAATTTACAACCTATCAGCCTGGTCAATTTGTGATGGTGACGGTTCGTATTGATGGTGTGCTGCATCAACGAGCGTATAGCTTGGTGAGTTCACCAAGTCACGACAAATTGGTATTGGGTATAAAAAAACAAGGTCGTGTATCTAACTATTTAGCTAACAGCGCACGTGCTGGTGATGTGATTGAAATTACTCAGGCGATGGGCGAATTTACGCTAAAAGACTTTGATACAGAAGAAGGTAAACAACCAATTCTTTTGGTATCTGCAGGTAGTGGTATTACGCCGATTATTCCGATTGCGAAACAGGCTTTAGCACGTTCAAATCAACCTGTAACGTTGATTTATTACTCACGTGATCCAGCGTTCCGTACTGAATTGGAAACACTGGCAGCAGAATACGCGCACTTTAACCTACACATTATTGTCGATAGTGCTGAACAACCAGCTTATTTTGATGAAGAAACTTTGGATCGTTTGTGTGCTGATGCTGCTCAACGTCAAACCTATGTGTGTGCTGCTCCAGGGTTGATGAAAGCGACACGTCAAATCTGGGCGAAACGTGGTTGGTTAGACCGTTTAACGCAAGAAAGCTTCTTGCCAGTGACGATGGATGTGGATGCTCAAATCCAACCAGTCAATTTCCGCCGCAGTATGCAAGAGTTTGAAGGCCGTGGCAACCTATTGGCCAGTGCTGAAGCTGCGGGTTTGAAACCATCTTTTGGTTGTCGTATGGGGATTTGTAATACCTGTGTTTGTACCAAGGTTAGCGGTGCAGTGAAAAATCTACTTACAGGTGAAATCGATAACCAAAACAATGTGCAAATTAAGTTGTGTGTGAGTGAAGCGGTGAGTCCCGTTGAGATTGACCTTTAATTCATATTGACCAGATAGAGAATAATATTATGAACATGATGACAGTAAATCCGACTAAAACGATTCCTCCAATCAAATTTGGCGGTAATACAAGCCGTGCATTAACACCAGAAGAAGTACAAGAGTTTGGCCGTAAGATTGAAGCCATCCGTACTGAAACCATGGCTAAAATTGGCAAAGAAGATTCTGATTATATTTATAAAGTACGTAACTTTGTACGCTACACCGAAATTGCGTCACGCGGCATGTTGATGTTTGGTGGTTGGATTCCACCTGTATGGTTATTAGGTACCGTTATGCTAGGCGTATCTAAAATTGTTGAAAATATGGAACTTGGTCATAATGTGATGCACGGTCAGTTTGACTGGTTAAACGATCCAACCTTGAACGGTGCAACCTATGATTGGGATACCGTGTGTACTGGTGAGGACTGGAAATATACCCATAACTATAAGCACCATACCTATACCAATGTGGTTGGCATGGATCATGACATTAGTGGTTATGGCGTGATGCGTATGAGTCGTGAGCAAAAGTGGGAACCTCGCTTTTTGTTTAACGTACCAACGGGTTTTGTATTATCTACGGGTTTTGAATGGCTATTGGCTTTACAACGTCTAGAGATGGAAAAAGTATTATTTGATGGCACCAAAACTTGGAAAGAAGTGTATGTAGAATCCAAAAATCTACGTAAAAAGATGATACGTCAGTTTGGTAAAGATTATGTGCTGTTCCCATTGATTGCTGGCCCAATGTTCTTGCCAGTATTAGCGGGTAACTTTGTTGCCAATTTGATTCGTAACTACTGGGCATCGACCGTGATTTATTGTGGTCACTTCACAGAAGACTCTGAAATTATCACTGACAATATTGATAATGAAACCAAAGCAGAGTGGTACTTGCGTCAGATTCGTGGTTCAGCAAACTTTACTGGCGGTAAAATCATGCACTTCTTGAGTGGCAACTTGAGTCATCAAATCGAACATCACTTGTTCCCAGATGTACCTGCCAACCGCTATCAAGAAATGGCTCCTAAAGTACGTGCAGTCTGTGCAGAGTTTGGTCAACAGTACAATACAGCGCCGTTTGGATCTCAAATTGTGAGTGTGTATAAACGTCTGGCGATTCACTCTTTGCCTGACAATGTGGTAGACCGTTTGGTGGCGATCAAAGATAGCTTTGTTGACGCAGTGAAAAGCATGTTTGGTAAAGCTGCTTAATTAAGATAGAGCATTGTTTGAGTCATTAAGCGATGCTCTTTACCAACAAGCAAAAGGGAAAGTACGTGTAATTGAGATATACTATGGTGCAATTATAGTTGTGCTATCGTTTTAAGGAATCATTATGCGTATTGACCAAAGAGCATTAGACCAGTTACGTGACGTAAAGATTACGCGTAATTATACCCGTTACGCTGAAGGTTCAGTTTTGGTTGAATTTGGCCACACCAAAGTGTTGTGTACAGCAAGCATTGATAATTCAGTACCTCGTTTCTTGAAAGGTCAGGGACAAGGTTGGGTAACTGCGGAATATGGCATGTTGCCACGCTCAACGCACACGCGTAGTGATCGTGAGGCAGCACGTGGTAAGCAAACGGGTCGTACTCAAGAGATTCAACGATTAATCGGTCGTAGTCTTCGTGCGATGGTGGACTTGAAGAAGTTGGGTGAAAACACGATTACGATAGACTGTGATGTGATCCAAGCGGATGGTGGTACACGTACTGCGGCAATCACAGGTGCAGCGGTTGCATTGGTAGACGCAATGAATGTATTGCTGAGCAACAAGAAAATTAAACATGACCCATTAAAAGGGTTAGTGGCAGCGATCTCAGTCGGAATGTATCAAGACGAAGTCCTACTAGATTTATGCTATGAAGAAGATTCAAATTGCCAAACAGATTTAAACGTGGTGATGACACAAGCAGGTGAATTTATTGAAATTCAAGGAACGGCAGAAGACAAACCGTTCACACGCCAGCAGTGTAATGCCATGTTAGAGCTTGCAGAAAAAGGAATCTCAGAATTGATTCAAAAGCAACAGCAAGCACTCGGTTGGTAAGTTCCAGTTGATAGTGCGGGCGGTCTGGTTTTTTTAGACCGCCTTTTTTTTATTTAAGATTAGATCAGAAGGAAATAATAAATAGCCAAAAAGATAACCATGCCCCATGTAATAAAACCAACAATTAAAACCTCAGTGCTCTCAATATCAACGTGACGTCTCAATCGATAAGCAGATACAACACAATATCCAGTGCCACGAATTAAGCCTTCGATAATCACTTCAAAAATGATATACAGAAAAAAACGGATGATTTGAAAAAGCAAAGTAAAGAAGGCTTCGAAAATAGATTCCATTTTTTATGATTTAAAATAGTTTATGGGTCAATGTATCTCTAAGCGACATAAAAATAAACATGATCAATGAATATCTATCTCTACATAGACGCATTATAAATTTTCAAACGGTAACAATACCCGCTTATTCAGCTCATCTTAGTTTGGTACGCTTGCGTAAATTGAAAATAACAAGGAGGGGGAATAATGGTTCAAGTATTTCTCGTTTTTTTAACAGCAGTGACTTTTGTTTTGATGGCTGTTGATCCACGCTCTACTGATTCGACACAAGCTAAGTCAGCTTGGAATGAAAAAGTCGAAGTATCTAATGACGCTTCGACTCAGAAAAAAACAAAAGATGTTGATGATGCTTAAGCATTAAAACGCATAGATAAATCTACAGCTCTCACATCCTTAGTCAGTACACCCATTGAAATATAATCTACGCCAGTTGTGGCAACTTCGCGTAAGTTCTCAATAGTAATATTGCCTGAAGCCTCTAACTTACAACGTCCTGCAACATGCTTCACTGCATCAATCATTTGCTGCTGGCTGAAATTATCTAACATCACGATATCAGCTCCAGCTTCGAGTGCTTGATTCAGTTCGTCCCAAGTCTCTACTTCTACTTCTACTGGTTTACCTGGTGCGATTTGATGTGCTTTGGTAATGGCTTGGGCAATACCACCTGCTGCCATAATGTGATTTTCTTTAATTAGGAAAGCGTCAAATAAACCTAGACGATGATTTTGACCACCACCGATTGCCACTGCATATTTTTGAGCAATGCGTAAGCCTGGTAAGGTTTTGCGTGTATCCAAAAGTTTAGTGTTTAAACCATCCAATTGTTTTACGTAATTTGCCGTTTTGGTCGCCACAGCAGAAAGCGTTTGCACAAAATTCAAAGCAGGACGCTCAACAGTCAGTAAGCTACGGGCTGAACCTGCCAATTGTAGAAAAGCTTCATTGGCTTGAACAAGTTCACCTTCTTGCTTTAACCACGTGATTTGAACATCTTTATCATAAGCTTTGATTAAGGCATTAACCCAAGGTTGACCAGCCAATACCATGTCTTCACGAGTGATAATCGTTGCTGTAGCTTGCTCATCTTCTGGTGTGAGCATTGCGGTAATATCACCGTCCCCAATATCTTCCTGTAATGCTTGTTGAATATTAATTTGAATCGATTGTTCAAGCAAAGATTGAGGAATGCTCATACTATTTCCAGTATAGGTTGACCAAAAAACTAGTGCGTTATATTAGCACCCTCAACATAAAAAATAAGCATTTCATCTCGATTATTGCGCATAAAGCATGTCAAAATGGCAAAGATAAAGATTAAATTGCCGATTTGATAAACCATGCAACGTTCTAGATTTGCGCAAATTCGAAATGGTGTATTAGAAGGTGCGACGCAACTTCCATCACCAAATTTTAATGCACGTCCAGTGGATGCTGACATTCAACTGATTGTTATTCATAACATCAGTTTGCCACCCTCTCAATTTGGTGGTGGTTATATCCAGCAATTCTTTCAAAATAAGTTAGATTGGAATACTCATCCTTATTTTCAGACTATTGAAGGCATGCAGGTATCCGCACATCTATTGATTTTGCGCACTGGTGAAGTGATTCAATTTGTAAATTTCAATGATCGTTCGTGGCATGCTGGACGTTCGAGTTATCTAGCACACAAAGAATGTAATGATTATTCAATCGGCATTGAGTTGGAAGGCAGCGATGATCTTCCTTTCGAGGACGCACAGTATCAAGCATTGGTTGATGTTGTATTGATGCTAGCTAAAAGCTATCCAAAAATTCAGAATCATATCGCGGGGCATTCTGATATTGCACCAATGCGGAAAACAGATCCAGGTCCTTATTTTGATTGGCAAAGATTCCGAAAAGCGCTATCACAAGCCAAATTAACTTAAAAAAATATCCGCCAATTTATGATTTCACAACGAAATCTATTTTGAGTTTCATTACAATAACGCTTTTTAAAGATAAGCCGTAGGTGAATGCGATGGCATTGTGGCGATCGACTATTATTGTCAGTGCAATGACGATGTTATCTCGAGTTTTGGGATTAGTGCGTGATATCGTGCTATTAAATGTATTTGGTGCGGGTAAAGATTTCGATACTTTCGTTGTTGCCTTTCGTATTCCAAACTTTTTTCGACGCTTATTTGCGGAAGGGGCTTTTTCTCAAGCTTTCATTCCTGTTTTAACCGAATATAAAACTAGTAAAACACATGCAGAAGTACAAATTCTGATTAGCCGAGTGTTTGGTTGTTTGCTGACGGCTATGTCATTGCTAACTTTTGTAGCGATGGTTGCCGCACCAGCGATTATTTATTTGTATGCACCAGGATTTCATAACGATCCAGAGAAATTTGATTTAGCGGTGGATATGTTCCGCCTCACGATTCCTTATTTAATGTTCATGTCGTTGACGGCTTTTGCGAGCAGTATCTTAAATAGCTATGGCTCATTTGCATCGCCAGCATTTTCACCTGTGCTTTTGAATATTGCGATGATTGCAGGAGCATGGTGGTTAACGCCTTATATGGCAGAACCCATTATGGCATTGGGGTGGGCTGTGGTTGTTGCAGGTGTTTTACAGTTAGCGATACAAATCCCTGAGCTTTGGAAAAAGAATTTACTTATTCCACCTAAAGTTGATTTTAAGCATGAGGGTGTTGATCGTATCTTAAAACTAATGTTGCCAGCATTATTCGGTGTTTCAGTGACACAAATTAATTTACTGTTAAATACGATTTGGGCATCGTTCATGCAAGATGGTTCAGTGTCGTGGTTATACAGTGCTGAACGAATGACTGAACTGCCATTAGGTCTCATTGGCGTTGCGATCGGGACAGTTATTTTGCCTTCACTATCTGCGCGTCACGCTGAGCAAGATCAAGCTAAATTTAAAAGCATGATTGATTGGGCTGCTAAGATCATTATGTTAGTCGGTATTCCTGCAAGTATTGCATTATTCATGTTATCGACACCGATTATTCAAGCTTTATTCCAACGTGGCGAATTTACTTTAGAAGATACACATATGACGGCACTTGCATTGCAATGCATGAGTGCAGGTGTAATTTCATTTATGTTGATTAAAGTGTTTGCACCAGGTTTTTATGCACAACAAGATACCAAAACACCAGTTCGTGTTGGTCTCATGGCAGTTGCTGCAAATGCGATTTTAAACGTTGTATTTATTGGGTTCTTTAAATTAATTGATTGGCATGCTGAGCATATGGCTTTAGCACTCGCTTCTTCGGGCTCTGCTTTAGTCAATGCTGGAATGCTGTATTTTTATTTACACAAACGAAATATCTATCGTTTTGGGGCGCATTGGAAAAAGCTCGGTTTTCAATTTTTAGTTGCCAACATGACCATGATTGCTGCTCTTGCATATGCTTTAACATGGTACCAAGGTGATATCGCTCAGTGGTTGCGAATTGCAGAAGTTGTTGGCTTGTGTGTATTGGGTGTCGCTGCTTATGTTATCGGTTTACTAATCACGGGTTTTCGCCCAAGACATTTGAAACATTAAAAAATAAACCCTCCAACAAGGAGGGTTTATTACTATTTCACTTCGAGTAATTCAATATCAAAAATAAGTGTGCTGTTCGGTCCAATTGCATCTCCAGCACCCACGTCACCATATGCTAAGTTAGATGGAACAAAGAAACGACTTTTGCCACCTTCTTTCATCGTTTGGACACCTTCGGTCCAGCCAGAAATGACTTGATTCAGTTTAAATTCAACAGGATGGTTACGAGCAATCGAGCTATCAAACACAGTTCCATCAATTAATCGACCTTCGTAATTAACTTTTACTGTTGATGTTAACTTTGGCGATTTACCAGTACCTTGTTGAAGAACTTGATACTGTAAACCTGATTTTGTTGTGATGATATCTGGCTTTTTAGCATTTTCTGCTAGAAAGTTTTTTCCTTCTTGAGCATTTTTTTCTGCCTGCTCTTGGAATTCAACTAATTGTTTGGCTTCAAGTCGCTTTTTATATTGGTTGAGAACAGTCGCCATTTGCTCATCACTGAGTGTTGCTGGTTTTCCCTTAATTGCATCTTCAAGCCCTAGCACAAAGGTTTCGATATTTAAGTCTTTGAGCGTTTCTGTATTTCCTTTCCCCATTAAATAACCGTAGCTATAACCCAATTGATCTTTTTGTGGACTTTTTAGGGTGATAGGAGCTGCATGAACCGTTCCAATCATCAATGTTATGAGAGTAAGTGTAAGTTTTTTCATTCTTTCTTCCAAAATAAAGGAGAGCACAAGCTCTCCCTATATCATTATTTTACAGCGATTAATTCGACATCAAAAATCAAAGTACTATTTGGCGGGATAGAGCCTGGCACGCCTTGTTCACCGTAGCCTAAGTTAGCAGGGATATAAAGCGTTGCCTTACCGCCTTCTTTCATGAGTTGTAGACCTTCAGTCCAGCCAGGAATGACTTGATTTAATGGAAACTCGATTGGTTCACCACGATCGTATGAGCTGTCAAATACTTTACCGTCAGTTAATTGACCTTTGTAATGAACTTTAACGACAGAAGTTGCAACAGGTTGTTTGCCAGTTCCTTCTTTGGTGATTTTGTATTGCAAGCCAGATGCTGTTGTTTTAACACCTTCTTTTTTAGCATTTTCAGCTAAGAAACTTGAGTTGCTTGCCTCAACTTTTTTGGTTTCGTCTTGTTGCTTTTGTTGCATCTCTTTTTGGAATTCTACATATGCTGCTTGTAATTCTTCCTCAGAGTATGCTGCAGGTTTCTGAGCATGTGCATCACGAAAACCTGTAATAAATGCATTCGTTTCAAGCTCTGGTGGAGTTTGTTTTGCAACTTCATAACCGAGAGCATAGCTGATCTTAGCAACAGGTGCTGCATTTTTATCAGCTTTCGCGCCAAACTCAGTGGTTGGATTTTGTGTCGCATAATAAACAGGTACTAGGGCCGCACCGCCTAACACAACTGCAGCAATGAGAGGTAAAGCTTTACTCATGAGATGTCCAAAAGTGAGATTCTAAATAAAAATATGTCAATGATCTTAGCATGTCTAAGCTTAAGCAATGAATAACTCAGCTGTAAAATGCGTAGGTTTTTTTATA
Source organism: Acinetobacter sp. SK-43 (assembly GCF_015351505.1). Lineage (NCBI taxonomy): Bacteria > Pseudomonadati > Pseudomonadota > Gammaproteobacteria > Moraxellales > Moraxellaceae > Acinetobacter > Acinetobacter sp. SK-43. Next base: position 67,385 of record NZ_JADKPY010000007.1, on the reverse strand, counting down.
AGATTTATGTTTAAAAAAAGCCAAATCAAATGATTTGGCTTTGATTAAAGCTTGAAAAGAGAACTTAATCTTCTTTTTGGGCTTTATAGGCATATGCATAGTTATAGCTATAACTATAACCAGCACCTGCTGTGCGTTGGATATCATTCAAGATGAAACCATTGACTTTCACACCAGCTTGTTCGAAACGATTTAAGCTGAGTTCAAGCTCTTTCATTTGAGATTTCGAGTAACGTGCAATTAACAAGTTTACGCCAGCATATTGAGAAATAATGATACCGTCTGTCACAGCCAATACAGGCGGTGTATCAATAATAATATGGTCATATTGAGTACTTAATTCATCTAGCAAGGTTTTGAATTTTTGTGAACTTAGGATTTCAGATGGATTGGTTGGACTTTTACCACGTGTAATCACATTCAAACCATTCACTTGTGTATTGTGAATAATTTGACTCAATTCTACTTGATTGCTAAGAAACTCTGATAAACCTGGTTTGACCTCAACATCAAAGTATTTGTGCATATAACCACGACGCATATCAGCATCGATCAGAAGTACTTTTTTATCACCTTGAGCAAAAATCGTTGCTAAGTTTGTTGAAATAAAAGACTTACCAACTTCAGGGGCAGGACCAGCAACCATAATAATATTATTTTTTGCATTCGATAGCGCAAAATGAATAGCGGTACGAATGCTCCGTAAACTTTCAATTGCAAGATCATCGTTATGCTTGACAGCCAAGATAGGAATTGTCTTTTTCTTTTTCAAGATACTCATACGAGTTTCTTGTACAGGAGATCTTGGTACTGTTGCATACACTGGTAGATCGAACTTGCGTTCAATTTGTGCTGAATCTTTGACTCCAGTACGTAGCATATTTCTTAGTAGAGCAAGCAGAGTTCCTAAGAAGCCACCAAGGAAAATAGCAAGGATTAGGATTTGTAATTTTTTAGGTTTAATAGGTTCTACTGGTTCAACGGCAGTATCAACAATACGAACATTACCAATTTCGCCAGCTTTCGCGATACGTAATTGCTGATATGAGTTTAATAATGCTGTATAGAGTTGGGTCTTAACTTCAACTTCACGAAAAAGTTGTAAGTATTGGCGTTGAATATCAGGTAATTGTTTTAAGGTACTATTTAATTCAGTAATTTGCTTGTCAATAGCACCGATTTGAGCATTAATCTCACGCATTGCGGGATGTTCAGCTGTGTACTTTGCTGCAAGATCGGCTTGTTGTTGTTGTAACTCAATTTTCTTAGTTTCCAAGGTAATACTTTGAGTTAAATAAAGCTCTGATTCTTTAGTGACATCAACCGTATTGTATTGCTGACGAAATTTATTGAAGAGACGTTCAGCATCATCAAGTTGTTTTTTCAAATCAGGGAGTTGTTCATCCAAGAATTTGAGAGTTTGAGCTGTTTCCGCTGAACGACGAGCTACATTTTGCGCACTGTATGCTGACAAAATAGCATTTAGGACTTTTGTGATATGTTCTTTATCTTGACCCTGATAATTTAAGCCTAAAATACCAGTTAATTTTCCTCTTTCAGCGACTGAATAATTGGAAAGAATATTTTTGACTGCGGCAGGTAAAGAGTTCTTTTGTACGAAATAATCAGTATCAAATGTATCATTTGTGAAAATTGCAAGTTTCCACAAACCATATTTAGTGTTAATTTGATTTAATTGATTCAGTGGGGCAGTTAGAATAATCTCATCTGTATTAAGATCAGTAAGACTAAAGTTATTATTTTTAAAATTCAAACTAAGTTTTTTATCCAAATAATAGCTTGGAATATCAAACTGCCTGATATCAAAAGATTTCTCTTCATCATTAAAAATGACGGCTCTCGGTGTGTATTCTGTGGTGTAATTCACTTTATTGAATAAACGATGAGAGAAAGTATCTTCTGTGATGGAAACATTTAGATTTAGATGAAGAGCTTGAATTACTGAGCCTAAAACCAATCGAGATTTTAAAATTTCGATTTCGGATTGAGCTGGTGATTTTTGATCAATCATTTGCGAAAGATCACCTAATAGTGCAGCTGAAGCACCTTTACTATCTTCTACTTGTACAAGTGCATCTACTGAATAAGTATCAGGTGTTACTCTGAGATAAAGCAATGCACAAGCTAAGCTTAATATGATACATAAAGCAATAAGTTTCCATTGTGCTACTAAAGCAAAGAAAAGCTCTTTCAGGTCAATTGTGTCTTCGGTATTCGTATTTTGACTCATAATCTTAAATCTAAAAAGTTAAATATATTTCTTCCAATCAGTAACACACTGTTGGATCAGTTCGCATGTATCATCAAAAAACTTTTGATCATGTTGATATGGATCAGATACGTTTTTATTTTGCCAATGTCCTAATCTAAAAACCTTACCTTTAGAAAATGGCCATGTCTGTTCAAGGTGACGTTGCTGATTATTACTCATTACTAAGATTAAGTCAGCTTTCTTGATCAATTCAGCATTTAGTTTTTTTGCAATATGAGCACTCATATCGATATTAAGTCTATGCATACATATTTGCGCTTTATCATCAGCTGAGTGTCCAACAAGCCCAGAAATCCCAGCGGATTCAATATGTAAATTAGGATGCTGTTGTTTTAATAAGTATTCAGCCATAGGGCTTCTACAGATATTACCCACGCAAACTACCAAAATATTTTGGATCTTCATTTAGATTACTGTCCTAAACGATCAATGTTATAGAGTGCGCTAGAGAAAGGGATGACTTGATTGATAACACGCTGCCAGCGAGTTAAGCCTGTTGCGTCGACATAGACAATATCATTACTACGCAGTCTAAACTGATTGGCGAGACCAAAATCACCTAGGCTCATTAAATTTAAGTGATAGAGTTCAGTATGACGATCATTTGGATTGGTACGGAGTACATAAATCCGACTGGCACTGGCTGAAAGAGGATTGAGACCTAAGCTTTCACCCAAAGCATCACTTAAGGTCATTCCTTGATCTCGCATTGGTAAAGCTTGATTTTTACCAGACTCACCCATCACATAAATTTTTTGATTTTCTTTAGTGCTTACATAAATCGTATCGTTAGGCTGGACCAATAATTTATGTAATGAGTAGCCTGCCTTTTCTAATGCGATGGTATTGAGATCATAAGTGATTCCATTACGAATGAGCTGGATAAAGGTATTATCGCCTTTATCTGTGACACCGCCAGCCATACCTAAAGCAGTATAAATACTAATTGGTTGATCATTCAAAAAGAATTGACCGCCCTTGATGACACTACCTTGGACCGAATAGCGCTGTCCTTGATAAGACAATATCCTTACGATGACATCGGGGTTTTTTAGATAACGTGCGAATTGCTTACGTAAGTCTGTATTGAGTTGGGCTAATGTTTTACCTGCGGCTTTGTAGCGGCCAACTAATGGAATTTGTACATAACCATTATAATCAATTGGGTATCCATTCGCTTGAATTGATTGATCGTTGGTTAAGTTGTTTACGGGTGGGGTAATTTCTGGATAGGCCCATAGTTGAATTGAGAGCACATCTCCAGAACTCAGGCGATAGGCTTGTTGCTGTTGTTTAAATAGAGCCGCGTAATTATTTCGATAGTCGATTTGAGCGGGCTGAATGGCTGGTAAGTTTTCCTGCGTAATTTTAATAACATTAACATCAGTCCCCAGATCAGTTGTGTAAACACCTTCACTAGGGATATCATATGTTTGTAAGCCAGAAGTAACAGCACAGCCTGTAGCACTAATACTAATCGCAAGAATGGAAAAAAGTTGGTAATGCTTCACACTTGACCCTTGAATAATTATAACTGTTGTTGCACAACAACATATCTTTAGATTTACGCTAATTCTAGCTTAAAAATATTAAAAAAACATCGAAGAATCATTTAGGTTTGTATGTTTAGTTTATCTAAATAAATTTTAAGGAGATGTCTTAAGAGGTATAACGATTTATATTTTAACTTAGAGAAAATGTATTGTTAAACATAATCATACAATTCCTATAGGGGGGGGAGTAAAAATCTGCTATATTACGCCCGTTTGTTTGTAATAAAGCGTAGCTGTGTTATTACAAGTGTAAGCATATAAAGAATCAGTATTGGAGCATTTTGAGATATGTGGGTGAATTTTAGTCAATGTGGCGTTTTTAAGGCTTCTTAATAATCTTAATGTACTACATTGGTTAGGTTGAAAAATAATCAATAAGACTATTTTTTGCTGTCATATAATCTCAATCTGATCGATTTAAACTCATTGTATTACAGTGGTTAATTGATAATTACATACCATAAATTGAATGAGTAAAGTGAAATAATATATGGGTTAAATATGTTTAATCCGTAATTTACAAGTCATGTTTAAACAGGGTGAATTGGGTGAGAAAAGTTTTATTAGTATTTGGTACTCGACCAGAAGCGATAAAAATGGCCCCTTTGGCTTTAAAGTTACAACAGTATAACGAATATTTTGAAACTAAAGTGTGTGTAACTGGCCAGCATAGACAAATGCTAGATCAAGTTTTAGAATTGTTCGATTTAAAACCAGATTTTGATCTTAACTTAATGAAACCTGGGCAAACCTTATCTGATGTAACTTCTGGTGTACTAAAAGGGCTGGAGCAAGTCTTCAATGAGTGGACACCAGACCTTATTTTGGTGCATGGAGATACAGCAACTACATTTGCAGCGTCATTAGCTGCTTATTATCACAAAATCAAAGTAGGACATGTTGAAGCTGGGTTACGTACAGGAGATTTGTATTCTCCTTGGCCAGAAGAAGCCAACCGAAAATTAACAGGGGTGCTTACGAATTATCATTTTGCACCAACACAATCATCCTATGAAAATTTAATTAAAGAAAGTGTGAATCCTGAAAATATCGTAGTAACAGGAAACACTGTGATTGATGCTTTGTTACAAGTTAAACAAAAGGTTGAACAAGACCAAGCATTAATAAATCAATTTCATCAAAAATTTTCATTTCTCGATGCAGATAAAAAACTTATTTTAGTCACAGGTCACCGCCGTGAAAACTTTGGTCAGGGTTTTTTAAATATCTGTAAAGCATTGGTAAATTTAGCTAAAAAATATTCTGACATTCAGATTGTTTATCCCGTTCATTTAAATCCTAATGTACAACAACCTGTTAACGAGTTGTTAGTCGATATCGAGAATATTCATCTAATTGCCCCACAAGATTATTTACCTTTTGTGTATTTAATGAATCGTAGTTATCTGATTCTGACTGATTCTGGCGGTATTCAAGAAGAAGCACCATCATTAGGTAAGCCTGTTCTAGTAATGCGGGATACCACTGAAAGGCCTGAAGCGGTTGATGCAGGAACAGTACGTTTAGTTGGTACAGATACAGAAACCATTGAGCGTTCAGTTATAGAGTTACTTGAAAATCCAAACGTATATGCTGAGATGGCAGAAGCCCATAATCCGTACGGAGATGGTAATTCATGTCAGCAAATTATTGATTTTCTTAAAGTAAACTAAGCCGAAATTTCCATTTATTTTGATTTAAAAGTATAGAATATGAGCAATTCATTCAAGCATATCTGCGTTATAGGGTTAGGTTATATTGGTTTACCAACAGCTGCAACATTTGCTGCACATGGGGTAAGAGTTACTGGTGTCGATGTGAATCAACATGCGGTAGATATGATTAATCAAGGTAAAGTTCATATTGTTGAACCTGATTTAGATGCTTTGGTCCGTGACGTCGTTGCTCAGGGTAAATTGTCTGCTCAGTTGGCGCCGACTGAAGCAGATGCTTATATTGTTGCAGTTCCGACACCTTTTAAAGATGATTATCAGCCAGATCTCAAATATATTGAATCTGCTGCTAAGGCTTTAGCACCTTTTTTAAAGCCAGGTAATTTGGTTATTTTAGAGTCGACATCGCCTGTTGAAGCGACTGAACAAATGTCAGCTTGGTTAAGTGAGGCGCGTCCAGATTTAAGCTTCCCACAACAAAAAGGTGAAGATGCTGATATTCTAGTTGCGCACTGCCCTGAACGTGTGTTACCAGGTAAAGTTTTACAAGAATTGATCAGTAATGACCGTATTATTGGTGGAATGACACCACGTTGTTCAAAAGCGGCATGTGATTTATATAAAATCTTTGTAAAAGGTGCATGTATTGAAACCAATGCTCGTACCGCAGAAATGTGTAAATTGACAGAGAACTCGTTCCGTGACGTCAATATTGCATTTGCAAATGAGCTTTCAGTTATTTGTGACAAGTTAGATATCAATGTATGGGAGTTGATTTCACTTGCAAATCGTCACCCACGCGTCAATATTTTACAGCCAGGACCAGGGGTTGGTGGTCACTGTATTGCTGTTGATCCTTGGTTTATTGTGGCAAAGACACCAGAGCAGGCACGTTTGATTCGTACTGCACGTGAAGTGAATGATGCCAAACCTGAATGGGTCATTGATCAGGTTAAAATTAAAATTGCGGATTTCTTACAAGCAAATCCCAATAAGACGATTCAAGATGTCACGATCGCTTGCTATGGTTTGGCCTTTAAACCAGATATCGATGACCTGCGTGAGAGCCCAGCACTCGAAATCACAAAAAAGTTGGCTGAACAAGGTTTAAATATTCTTGCAATAGAACCGAATATTCATGAACTTCCTGCCAAGCTGCCTTCAAATATTAGATTGATTGCTCTTGAAGAGCATCAACAAGCAGATATCCATTTGATTTTGGTGGATCATAGACAGTTTAAAAATATGAACTTCTCTTTTTCTTATGTAGTCGATACAAAAGGCATTTTATAAATGTATAGCCTATTCAAATTTTTTTTTAGACTAGGTGATTACTATCGTGGTCTAAAATTATTTTTGTTAATTAATTTATGTGGCGGGATCTGTAAAGGAATTCCTAAAGTTGGGAAAAATGTCATTTTCAAATACCCACCGCATAAAGGTATTAAGTTTGGTAAAAAATGTGATATTGGGGCATTTAGTCATTTTGATATACCGCCATTTGGCCAACTAATAGTTGGTGATTGTGTGAAAATGACACAAGGCGTTGTTGTTTCTGCAATTAATAAAGTTGAGATACAAAGTAATACTTTAATTGCAGAGTGGGTCTCTATTAGAGACGCACAACATCTATTTGATAAGAATGAACCAATAAACAAACAAGGAATGAAGAAAGGTGAAATTCTGATAGAAGAAGATGTTTGGATAGGACGAGGGAGCAGTATTTTTTTAAATACTACGATTCGTAAGGGTTCAATTATTGGTGCTGAATCTATTGTTAAAAGTATAGAAATATCTTCTATGGAAATACATGCAGGTAATCCACTAAAGTTTATAAAGAATAGATAAAGTTTATGAAGATTCTATCCAAGCTTATAGCCGGTGGGGTAATTGTACAGATACTGGTAGCAGTATCTGTTGTGATTTCATCACGACTTTATAAACCAGAAGTATTTGGTGAGTTAGGTTGGTATCTAAGTTTTGCCTCAGTATTTGCAATTGTAGCTGCGATGCGATTTGATTATATTGTGCTCAGTGATAGAGTTTGTGCAGAAGAAAAAAATGAATTTTTCTCTAATGCTATAGTTGTAAGTATCTTAACTTTCTTTTTATTGTGTATAGGCGTTGTTATTGCTAACAATGTCTTTCATTTTAAGTATAATATTATTTATTTGTTGTTATTCTGCCTGAGTCTAAGTTTTTTTAATTTATTGAGTCAATATCTTATATTAATAAAGGATTACAATAAATTTATTTTTTATAAAACAAATCAATTGCTTCTTCAAATTGTAATGATTGTAGGTTTTTATTATGTTTTTCATGAAAATGGACTATTGTTAGCCAATATTTTGCCTCAGTTAATAATTTCTATTCTATTCTTTTTGTTTATTAGGAAATCCTTATCATTTAAGTTGAATAATTTCATCCCTTTTTTTTATAAAAACTATAAGGAAGGTTTTAAGAACTCCTTTCTCACTTTTATACAATATTCAACTCCTGTGATACCAGTTTTGTTTGGTGGATATGTTTTTGACAAGAGTCAAATTGGTGCATATTTTTTATTTTCTCAAACAATGGCTGTTCCATTTTCATTGATAAGAAGAAATGTATTGATACTTTTTAATGGTGAATACAGTGATGCGAAAAAAATTAAAGAGCTTTTTGAAAGTGTATTGACGGCAAGAAATTTTATTATTGTCTTAATGTCTTTTGCATGCTTTTTAGTTTTTTTAGTGTTTTGCTCAAGTTATATAATAATGATATTTTTTGGCCGTGAATGGTTGGAATTCTCATGGTTGCTGTCCCTTTTGTTTATATACTACTTTTTTGATGCTTTGCTTCAACCTTTAACTACATTATATCCATTATGGGGCAAGGTTAATAAAGCTCTAGGTTTTGAATTAGTTAGATTTGCTTCTGTTGCTATAGTTTTGCCTTTAGTAGTTTTCTTTGCAAAGTTATCTTTTTCAAGTTTTGTGATTTTATTTTTGATAATTATGCTGCTCATTTATGTTGTAAATTTTTATAGCATTTTAAAGTATGTTAAGAGGTTGAAATGAATAGATTAGCATTTATTTGGGGGGTCATTTCACTTGTTATGATATGTCTACTATGGCTACTCATAAGTTTAGAGAGTTTAGATCTTTTTGTAAGTGTTGCTCTTATTTCTATTGTTTTGCTATCGCTGTTTCAGATTAAGAAAAGTGGAATTCTTTCACCGAGCACAATTGTTTTTGTTACTGCATTGCCATATTTTTTGACTGCAATCTTTAACTCATTTATTTATAGAGATTATAGTTATTTACTTGAAAGAACTAATGCAAGCTTAATTTTTTATACGTTTGTTTTTTTGGGGTCTTTTATTTTTTTTGATTCATATTTAAGTAAAGTGAAAATTCCAGAATTAAATTTTAGAAAAAGATTGAGTTTAAATGCAGTTTTTTTATTTTATAGTATTATCGTTTTTGTATATATAAGCATGGTTGCAACGCTTTTTTCACTAGATATTGGTGCTGTTTCTCGTGCAGATATTTATAAATCTAAATCCACTCTTTTTGATGTTTATAAACTTTTTGTTTATTCTTTTTCTGTATTTTATATTTGGTTTATTGTTAGTGTTGAGCAGAATAATGGGAGGGCTTTGGTTTTTTGGTTGTTACCATTAATTTTATTCTCTGCTACGGATATTTTAATCCTAGGTGATAGGAAATTAGCAATAATTTTATTCGTTATTTGTGCATTTGCTGTTAATGTGCAAAAGCGTATTAATCCAATTTATATTGGATATGGGTTTGTATTCGGCTTATTAATGTGGGTTTATGGGTATTTGAGGAATACGAGCTTTTCTGAGTGGGGTGCTATCTTAAGTGAACTCGATTATGGAACAGCCTTTAGTCCTGATAAATCTGAATTTGGTGCTTTTAGTATTGTTTGGAATGACTATTTCTCTAGATACTCTTCAGTCCAAATGCAGCCTACTTATCTGGAAACATTTGCACAGATCGTTCCTACATTTATTTTTCCTAGTAGGCCTATTTCACCATCAGTTAACTTCGTGAAAGAGTTTTATCCAGATATTTATAATTCGGGTGGTGGTTTGGCTTTTAATGCCATTCTTGAATCTATGATGAATTTTAATATTTTCGGCCCTATCGCTTTTGCTTTTTTAATCGTGTTCTTTTCTAAGTTTTATAATAAGTCTCATTTTGGGGTTTTGTTAGGAGCAATATACATATTCTGTTTTTCCTTTACTCTCAGAAACGATATGATTAGTAATTTTAGAACTTTTTTTATTCTTAGTGTTGTTATTTCAATGTGTATTTTAATTTTTTGTAGAGTTGGAAAGTCTAGAGCAGGTGGGAATTAAGTGGATAAAATATTTTTTATTGGTAAACTTCCATCGCCCATAGGTGGTGTTACGGTTTTTAACCAACGCAAACTAGAGCAGCTAAGTAATAATACTAAAAATGCTAAAATTGTTTTACTTGAACCATGTAAGAAAAATATTTTAAAGATAGTTACGGCTTTAAGATCTAAAGAAATTAAACATTTAAGTGCTTCTAATTTTATATTGATTTTATTGGCATGTTTTTTTGCACGATATGGAACTGTAGTATTTTATGATCATAATTCTAGTAGGCACTTTCTTTCTTTAGTAGGATGGAAAAAGAAAGTTTATTTAAAGTTTTTCCTTAAGTGTAAAAATATTATGTTAGTAAATGAACATCTTAAGGAAAATTATAAAGTATTTAATAGATTTCAAGATATTAATCATAAGTTTGAAACAGTTTCTGCATTTTTGCCTCCTGCAAAAGCCGAATTGAAAGATATTTTACATACATATGATCCAATGCTGTTGGAGTTATATAAGACAACATTAAAAAATCAGCAAAGGAAAATTATATTAACTAGTGCATTTCAGCCAAATTTAGATGCTAAGGGAGCTGATATTTATACATTAGGTTCTTTAATAGATATTTTTGCGAAACTAGCACCAAAATATAAACATGATTATTTCCTTATTGCTATTGCAAGTTATCCAGAAACTAGTTTTAGCCAAGAAATAAGAGCAAAGGTGCGTTCACTTACTGGGAAATATGACAATCTTATCTTCTTAGAGGACGATAAGAAAATCTGGCCACTTCTACAGGTGACGAAATTATTTATTCGCGCAACAACAACTGACGGTGATTCTGTTAGTTTAAGGGAAGCATTATATTTTGGTGCTCCCGTTTTAGCATCAGATGTTGTACCTAGACCAGATGGTGTTATGTTGTTTAATTTAGAAAAAGATGATCTTAGTCAAAAAGTTGATGAATATTTAGGAAGTTATTAATGAAACAAATTCTTCAAGATATGGCAAATGGTGGTACGACTGTGACCGAAGCTCCAGTACCACAATGTTCAAAAGGTCATTTACTGATTTCCACAACAACATCGCTTATTTCTGCTGGTACAGAACGTATGTTAGTTGGATTTGGTAAAGCATCTCTAATTGATAAAGCGCGTCAACAACCAGAAAAAGTAAAAATGGTACTAGAAAAGGTACAAACAGATGGCTTATTAACAACTTACGATGCTGTAAAGTCTAAGCTTGCTCAACCACTTGCATTAGGATATTGCAATGTGGGTATCGTACATGAAGTAGGTGCAAATGTAGATGATTTCCAAGTTGGAGATCGTGTTGTATCAAATGGTCCCCATGCTGATATGGTGAAAGTACCTAAAAACCTTTGTGCAAAAATTCCAGATAATGTCAGTGATGAATCTGCTTCTTTTGCTGTCGTTGCAAGTATTGGCTTGCAAGGTATCCGTCTTGCTCAACCAACTTTGGGCGAAAGCTTTGTCGTGACAGGTGCGGGCCTGATTGGTCTACTTACCATTCAGATGCTAAGAGCAAATGGCTGTCGCGTTCTCGCTATTGATTTCGACCAAAGTAAATTAGATTTGGCAAAACAATTCGGTGCAGAGATCTGTAATCCTGGCAAAGGAGAAGATCCAGTGGCTGTCGGTCTAGCATTTAGCCGTGGTGCGGGTGTAGATGGTGTCATTATTACCGCTTCAACCAAGGTAAGTGATCCTGTTATTCAAGCAGCACGAATGAGTCGAAAACGCGGTCGCATTATTTTAGTTGGTGTAACTGGCTTAGAGTTAAATCGTGCCGATTTTTATGAAAAAGAACTCAGTTTCCAAGTTTCTTGTTCATATGGTCCAGGTCGTTATGATACCGAATATGAAGACAAGGGTAATGACTATCCACTTGGTTTTGTTCGTTGGACAGAGCAACGCAACTTTGTTGCCGTTTTGGATATGATGGCTGCAGGTACTTTAAATGTAGAGCCGTTGATCACGCAACGATTTGAATTTGAAGATGCACCTAAAGCGTATGATGCATTAACGGAAGACAAATCTGGTTTGGGTTTATTGCTTAAATATAACTCTCCAGTCGAGACCCGTTTAGAAAAGCGAGTGGTATTACGTCCAATTTCTATTGAAGCCAAAAATGCTGTCGTTGGTTTTATTGGGGCAGGCAACTATGCTTCACGTGTGTTGATACCAGCTTTCAAAAAAGCATCTTCTCAATTACATACGATCGTAACTTCTGGTGGCATTAATGGGGTTATTCATGGAGAAAAAACAGGATTTGCCGAAGCTTCGACAGATCTGGATGGTTTATTAAATAATAAAGATATTAATACCGTCGCGATTGCGACCCGTCATAATAGCCATGCATACTTTGTAGAAAGAGTTTTATCGGCAGGTAAGAATGTTTTTGTTGAAAAGCCATTGGCTCTGACTGTCGAAGAAATTGAAAAAATTGAAACGATTTACAATCAAAATATCCAGAATAATCAATATGCACGAGTCATGGTGGGCTTCAACCGTCGTTTCTCACCACAAGTGCAAAAAATGAAAACTTTGCTGGATACAGTAAAAGAGCCGAAGAGTTTTATCATGACCATGAATGCAGGTGCGATACCGGCGGATCATTGGACACAAGATAATGCTGTTGGTGGTGGGCGTATCATTGGAGAAGCATGTCACTTTATCGACTTGATGCGCTTCCTAGCAGGTTCAAAAATTGTGTCTATTCAGGCTCGACGTATGGGCGAAACTGATGCAGTACAAATTTTAGAAGATAAAGCTTCAATTACGCTTGGTTTTGAAGATGGGTCATTTGGCACCATTTTCTACTTGGCAAATGGCGCTTCAAGCTTCCCTAAAGAGCGTGTAGAAGTCTTTACAGCAGGTCGAGTATTACAATTAGATAATTTCAGAAAGCTAAAAGCATTTGGCTGGCCTGGATTTAACAAGATGAATCTCTGGCGTCAAGATAAAGGTCAAGATGCTTGTGCTGCAGTCTTTGTAGATAGTATTCGAGATGGAAAAGAAGCACCAATTCCTGCCGATGAAATTTTTGAAGTTGCTAGAGTGACCATTCAGGTTGCCGAAATTTTAAGAGCACAAACATGAGTTTAGTCATGAAAGGTCAAACAGCGCTTGCATTAGGGCTGTTTAATTTGTTCAGAGTGTTTAAATATCGTGTGGGCGTAAAAACAGGTTTGAACCCTGTACAAAAGCTGTCTGCACAATTGCCAACGGGTTGCTTCTTTAATCAGAGTGCACCCACTGGCACAATGAATGTGCCCGTAAACTCAACGTTAACAGCCTTTGGATACCTCAAGTATCCAGTGGCTGGACAGTTGCCCAATTGGTTCTATAGCCCTTTAACCCAACATACCTTTCAAAATACAGAGAAGGCGTGGTATCAAATTCCAGATTTTGATGGAAATGTTGGTGATATTAAAGGCATCTGGGAGGCTTCTCGTTTTGACTGGTTAATCGACCTTGTGCTACACGAGCGTCAAATGAGAGATGGGCAAGCATTGCTTCAACTTGATTTATGGTTGAATGATTGGTGTGAGAAGAACCCTGCTTATTTTGGGCCGAATTGGAAATGTGGGCAGGAAGCATCCATCCGTGTCATGCATATCATTACTGCACTCATTGGTTTAGAGCAAGAGCAGCATCCACATGACAATGTCTGTGCACTTATCGAGGCACATTTAAAGCGTATTGAACCTACAATTGATTATGCCATTGCTCAGGATAATAATCATGGGACCTCTGAGGCAGCTGCATTGTATATTGGTGGGGCTGTTCTAAATCTTTGGAAACCTAAGCCTCAATATCAGCAATGGCAGGCATTGGGTGAGAAATGGTTGCTGAACCGTGCAAGCAAGCTCATTATGCAAGATGGTGGTTTTAGTCAATATTCGATTAATTACCATCGAGTGATGCTGGATTCTTATTGCTTAGCTGAAATCGTCCGCCAAAAATTTGAATTGAAGCCTTTTTCAGGACAACTATACCGTCAATTGCAGAAAGCGACAGACTGGTTATATGTATTAACCCAAGCTGATGGGGATGTCCCTAATTTAGGTGCCAATGATGGTGCGCGATTGACTCCTGTAAGCCAAACAGATTATCGTGATTTTAGACCAACAGTTCAGTTGGCAAGTACTTTATTCCATCAACATAGTTATTATCCAGAACCAGATTTGTATGATGAAAGTCTAACGTTCTTTCAAATACAAAAATTGAAGCAAGAAAACTTTGAACTACCTTCGCGAAATCAATTTTTTAATGAAAGTGGTTTGATTAGTTCTCAAAATAATAATTTCTTTATTGCGTTCAAATTGCCGAAATTCAAATTTCGTCCAAGTCAATGTGATGCTTTGCATCTAGATGTTTGGTTTAAAGGACAAAACCTTTTACGTGATGGCGGAACTTATAGTTATAATTCCACCGTAGAGGATTTAAATTACTTTTCTGGTGTTGCCAGTCACAATACCGTTGAGTTTGATCAACATCAACAAATGCCGCGTTTAAGTCGCTTTTTATTTGGTGCATGGCTGACACCAAAAGAATTAACGTATAGTGCTAATGAATTTGGTTGTGGTTATGAAGATCATTGGGGTTGTACACACCACCGTAAAATTTCATTAACAGATAACGCAATTAAAATAGCAGATAATATTTCTGGTTTTCAGCAACAGGCGATCTTACGTTGGCGTTTACAGCCAGATCATTGGACTCTTGAGAACAATGTTCTAAGTAATGGTCAAATAGAGATTATTTTAGAGGCTGAGCATCCGATAACTCTTCGTTGGTGCGAAGGAGAGGAGTCTAGGTACTACTATCAAAAGAGCAAAGTGCCTGTTCTAGAAGTGATCGCTACACAAGCGACTACAATTTTTACTGTAATTAAAGATTTAACATGAAAATTTTATATTTCCATCAGCATTTTTCAACACCTAAAGGGTCTGCAGGAATCCGTTCGTATGCTATGGCTCAATCGCTCATTCGTAATGGTCATCAGGTGACGATGGTTTGTGGCTCTTTTGGTGCAGGTCAAACGGGATTAACTCAGCCGTTTAATAAAGGCATGCGACGTGGTATGGTCGATGGGATCGATATTATTGAATTCGAATTGCCTTATTCAAATGCGCTCTCTTTCCTCAAGCGTATTTTAATTTTTTTTAGTTTTGCTTTTAAATCGATCAAAGTTGCTTTAACTGAACAATACGATGTTGTATTTGCGACAACAACGCCATTAACTGCTGGTATTCCAGGTATTTTTGCCAAGTGGTTTCGACGAAAACCATTTGTTTTCGAAGTTAGGGATCTTTGGCCAGAGCTGCCTAAAGCGATGGGGGTGATCAAAAACCCAATAGTTTTATGGATGATGTCTGTGCTTGAATGGACTTCTTATCATTCAGCTGATCGTTTAGTAGGATTGTCTCCAGGTATTGTGGACGGCATTATTAAACGAGGGATTGCTCCTGAAAAAGTAGCCTCTATTCCAAATGGTTGTGATTTAGATATTTTTGCATCTGAGCATCAAGCATGGAGACCTGAGGGCGTTAAACCAACAGATCTTATGGCCATTTTTACTGGGACACATGGCTTGGCAAATGGCCTAAATGCAGTGTTAGACGCAGCAGTTGAATTGAAAAAACGTCAAAGAACGGACATTAAATTGGTTCTGGTTGGTGATGGCATGCAGAAAAAAGCATTGCTTGAACGAGCGATCGAGCTTCAATTGGATAATGTGATTTTTCATGATCCTGTGAATAAAACTAAACTAGCAGGGTTAATGGCCAGTGCAGATATTGGGTTGCAAATTTTAGCCAATGTTCCAGCCTTTTATTATGGAACGTCGCCGAATAAATTTTTTGATTATATTTCAGCAGGCCTACCCGTTTTAAATAATTATCCAGGCTGGTTAGCGGAGTTAATTACTAAAGAACAATGTGGTTTTGCTGTGCCCCCAGAGAATCCTCAAGCGTTTGCTGATGCCTTGGAACAAGCAGCGAATCAGCGCGAACGACTGATTGAAATGGGCAGAAATGGTCAGCAGGTTGCCAGAGAACAGTTTAATCGTTCTATTCTTTCGCAGAAGTTTTCTGATTGGGTCACAGGAGCGTAATATGCTTAAACGTTTACTGGATATCGTTATTGCTTCAATTGCTTTGGTATTGCTTTCACCTTTATATTTTTATGTAGCATATAAGGTAAAAAAGAACTTAGGCTCGCCAGTCTTATTCCGTCAGGTTCGTCCAGGTTTGCATGGTAAACCTTTTGAGATGATTAAATTTCGTACTATGAAAGATGCACTGGATGAACAAGGCAATCCATTACCAGATAGTGAGCGTTTAACACCTTTTGGCAAAATGTTACGTTCGACCAGTCTGGATGAAATGCCTGAGCTTTGGAATGTAATTAAAGGAGATATGAGTGTTGTAGGTCCACGTCCGTTACTGATGGAATATCTACCTTTATACAATAAAGAACAAGCCAAACGTCATGATGTACGTCCAGGTATGACAGGGTATGCACAGGTCAATGGACGTAATGCAATTAGTTGGGAACAAAAGTTTAAACTTGATACTTGGTATGTAGAAAACAGATCACTTTGGTTAGATTTTAAAATTATGTTGCAAACAGTGAAGAAGGTCATTGCTAAAGATGATATCAGTGAAGCTGGCGAGGCAACAATGAGTAAATTTACAGGAACAAATATTAAGGAGTTAGATAAGTGACAGAATTTATTGGTGTATACGGTGCGAGTGGTTTTGGTAAAGAAGTCATGCCATTAGTTCGCCAAAAGTTTCCAAATTTAAAAAAAGAACAATTTGTTTTTATTGATGATGGTCAAGCAGGTGGAAGTCTGAATGGTTATTCTGTTTTAGCCTATACAGATTTTATTAATAACACTGCTAAACATAAGGCTGTAACGATTGCGATAGCAAATAGTACTGTTCGTGAAAAACTAGCTGTGCGTCTAAATGAGGATGGTGTTCAACATTTAGCGATACAAGCAGAAAATACAGTGATTTTAGACGAAGTAGAGATCGGCGAGGGAAGCCTACTTTGCCCATTCACTTGTTTGACATCAAATATTAAAATTGGCAAATTTTTCCACGCTAACATCTATAGTTACGTTGCTCATGACTGTGTAATTGGTGATTACGTCACTTTTGCTCCAGGTGTGAAATGCAATGGTAATATTCATATAGAGGACCATGCCTATATAGGGACTGGTGCGGTTATTAAACAGGGCACACCTGATAAGCCCCTAGTTATCGGAAAAGGTGCAGTTGTTGGGATGGGCGCTGTGGTAACCAAAAGTGTTCCAGCAGGTGTAACAGTAGTCGGCAATCCTGCACGTATATTGGAAAAGAAGTAATACAAACTATATGAAGAAAGTTATTTTTCTCATATAAGTAAAATGATAGCGGAAAAAAAGCATGCCATTTTTGATAATGGTCTATGAGAAGGTAAATTAAGATGTTAAACACTGCATTTGAACCATGGCCAAGTTTTACTCAACAAGAAGCAGATGCCGTATCTAAGGTATTACTTTCAAACAAGGTGAACTATTGGACGGGGCAGGAGTGTCGTGAATTTGAAAAAGAGTTTGCTACATTTGCTGGTACTCAATATGCGGTAGCTTTAGCGAATGGAACGGTTGCATTAGATGTAGCACTTAAGGCATTAGGTATCGGTGCTGGACATGATGTGATTGTGACATCTAGAACTTTTCTTGCTTCAGCTAGTTCAATTGTCACAGCTGGTGCAAATCCTATATTTGCAGATGTTGAGTTAGATTCTCAAAATATTTCGCGACGAACCATTGAAGCTGTTTTGACACCCAATACTAAAGCCATTATCTGCGTGCATTTAGCAGGCTGGATGTGTGACATGGATCCGATTATGCAACTTGCTGAGGAAAAGGGTTTGTATGTTATTGAAGATTGTGCTCAGGCTCATGGTGCTCAATACAAAGGTAAACCTGCAGGATCTATCGGGCACATTTCAGCGTGGTCTTTCTGTCAAGATAAGATTATGACCACAGGTGGTGAAGGTGGTATGGTCACCACTAATGATGAAATACTTTGGAAAAAAATGTGGTCTTATAAAGATCATGGTAAAAGCTATGACAGTGTTTATAGCAAGCAACATCCTCCTGGTTTTAGATGGTTACATGATTCGTTTGGCACAAATTGGCGTATGATGGAAATGCAGGCAGTGATAGGTCGTATTCAACTCACGCATATGGCGGAGTGGACGCGAAAAAGAACTGAAAATGCAGAGCAGATTCTGAAAGCATTTGCTAATTCTCCTTATTTTACAGTTCACTTGCCTTCGACTGACTATGTACATGCACATTATAAATGCTATGTACAAGTCAATTTAGCTGCTTTACCTGAAGGTTGGTCACGTGACCGAATTATGCAAGAGATTAATACACAAAATGTGCCTTGTTTTAGTGGTTCATGCTCAGAGGTGTATTTGGAGCATGCCTTTGACGGAACATCATGGCGTCCTGAACAGCGTTTAGAGAACGCGCAACAACTTGGTGAAACAAGTTTGATGTTCTTGGTACACCCAACACTTAGCAAAGACAGTATAGATAAAACGGTTCAAGCTATTCAAACCGTAAAGAATGCGATTCAATAAGCAAAAACACTTGCAAGAGGGTGATATTGGCTCAAACTCTTGTTTTTTATGATTATGTAATCAGTATGTAAAATTCATTTCTAGTTCATTAAGAAATGAGTATAAGCATCAAACTGTAAAATGGATGATTAGAAGATCATTGTGAAAAAGATTATTCATCAATTCGCCTCAGCACCAAGGCTGTTTAAGCAAACATTTCTTATTTTTCTGGATACTTTAGCTTTTCCAGTGATTTTATGGCTTTGTTATGTCATTCGATTATTTGATTTAGGTGCACAAGTCATACCAGGCATTGAACATGGTGTCCTGTTGGTGAGTTTGATTGCCATCGTCAGTTTAGTCATTACAGGTGTGTATCATTTTATCGTTAGATCATTTAATGAAGTTTTTATTGTTAAATTAGCTCTAGCTGTGGCGATGACGATGATTTCTTTATACGGTCTGAGCAGTTTTACTCATGCATATATTCCAATGTCTATCCCATTTATGTTTGGATTTATGATGTTTACATGGGTTTGGATTAGTCGTGCTTCGATTAGATTCTTAATAAAAGCTTCTTTTTATTCAGAGATTGGTCGTAAGAGAATCGCCATATATGGAGCAGGGGATGCGGGACAACAGATCGCAGCTGCATTAAATCGTTCGGATGATCATTTACCTGTTTTTTTTATTGATGATCATACTTCATTGCAAGGTCAAATTGTTGAAGGACTACGAGTTTACTCTGTAGAAAAAGCATTACAGAGATTTAGCAAAGAACGCGTTGATGAGATTTTATTAGCCATTCCATCTGTTGGCCGAGTTCGTAAAACTGAAATTATTCAGCAGTTTGAATCTGCTCATTTAAAAATTACTGAACTCCCTGGACTTACCCAATTAGTTGATGGTGAAATACGAGTCTCTGATATCCAAGAAGTTGATATTATTGATTTACTTGGTCGAGATCCAGTTCCACCGATTGCACACTTACTATCTAAAAATATACAGAATAAAATTGTGATGGTGACTGGCGCAGGTGGGTCGATTGGTTCAGAACTATGTCGCCAAATTATAAAGAATCAACCTAAAATGTTAGTGCTCTATGAGCTAACAGAATTTGCTCTATACGATATTGATAAAGAGTTAAGACAAGCTGCTAGTTGTCAAATCGTTCCGATATTGGGAACTGTTCAGGACCAACAAAAACTGGAACGAATTATAGAGCAATATCAAGTGCAAACAGTTTATCATGCTGCTGCCTATAAACATGTTCCTTTGGTGGAGTGTAATCCAATTGCAGGTCTAAAAAATAATGCAATTGGCACTGCAAACAGCCTTAATGCTGCTGTCAAAAAAGGCGTTGAAACCTTTGTACTTATTTCTACAGATAAAGCAGTTCGACCAACTAATGTAATGGGCGCTTCCAAGCGTATGGCTGAGCTTTATTGTCAAGCTGTTGCTGAAACTAAGCCTCATACACAAATTAGTATTGTTCGATTTGGTAATGTGCTCGGTTCATCAGGATCAGTAGTCCCTCTGTTTAAGCAACAAATTGCAAAGGGTGGGCCTATTACGGTAACTCATCCAGAAGTCACTCGTTATTTTATGACCATTCCAGAAGCTTCTCAGTTGGTTATTCAGGCTGGTGCTCTAGGATCAGGTGGTGATGTTTTTCTCTTAGATATGGGTGAACCAGTACGTATCCAAGATTTAGCACGACAAATGATTAAACTGAGTGGTTTGAGAGTTCGGGAAACTGGTGAAACTGATGGCGATATCGAAATTGCTTACAGTGGTTTAAGACCTGGTGAGAAGCTATACGAGGAGTTGTTGATTGATCAGGATAATACCGAGTACACAGAGCACACCCGTATTTTACGTTCTTTTGAAAAACATTTTCCATTACATGAAATTCAATCGGTATTCGATAAAATCAACCAGATGACTGCTGTTAAGCAAGATATAGATTGGGCATTAACCCAGTTAGAACATTATGTTGATGGCTATAAACGTAGTGGCGAAGTTCGAGTAAATTAATTAGAGAAAATCTATGATCAAAAAAGCAATTTTGCCTGTTGCAGGGTTAGGTACACGTTTCTTGCCAGCCAGTAAATCGATTCCTAAAGAAATGGTGACTGTTGTAGATCGCCCCGCGATTGAGTATGTTGTTCGAGAGGCCGTTGATGCAGGTATTGAACAGATTATCTTAGTCACGCATTCATCTAAGGCATCTATTGAAAATTATTTTGATCGAAATTTCGAGCTTGAAACGACGCTGGAACAAAAAAAGAAATTTGATTTATTGGAAGAAATTACCGATATATTACCTAAACATATCAGTGTAGTAAGTGTACGCCAACCGCAACCATTAGGTCTGGGGCATGCTGTACTTTGTGCGAAAGATATTGTTGGTGATGAAGCGTTTGCAGTTTTGTTGCCTGATGTCTTGGTTAAAGACCATGCAGTTGAAAATGATTTATCGTTGATGATTCAGCGTTTTCAACAGTCTCAAGCAGCACAAATTATGGTTGAAGCAGTGCCTGATCATTTAGTGGATCAGTATGGCATTGTAGATGTTGCACAATCACCGAATGAAGGTGAAAGCATCATCATGAAAGGTATTGTAGAAAAACCCGCAGTAGGTACAGCACCTTCAAATTTATCCGTTGTTGGGCGTTATATTTTGCCAGCTAAAATCATGCAGTTATTGCAAGATACGCCTAGGGGGGCGGGCAATGAAATACAACTCACTGATGCAATTGCAAGCTTGCAACAACTTGAAGCTGTAGAGGCTTATCGAATGAAAGGCCAAACCTTTGATTGTGGCAGTAAGATTGGTTATCTTAAAGCAGTATTGCACTATGGTATTGAGCATCCAAAGCTAGGTGCTGATTTTAAGGGCTTAATTCGTGAGTTAGCCCTGTAATTTAGGGTTAACGGTTATGAAAATTGCAATATTCGGCAATACTTTATATGCGGGAGTAATGTCCGTACTTTTATCTGAATCTGGACATCAAGTTTTTTGGTGTTCAGATACTCAAAGCAATGAAAATAATTTGCAATATTCATTTCATGATGAGAATGTTAATCAACTATTAGAAAAACAATTAAAGAGCGGCTTTTTGAACTACGCAGCTCTTTCTGAGTTGCCATTAGATATAGATGGGTATTTATTTAGTTTTAACCAAACCCAAGAAACTTTCGTTTATCAGTTGCTCAGTAGGCTAAAGCAGCGAAATATTATCCATCCAAAACTCATGATTAATGCATCTACTTTTGGTCTGCATGGTACTGAAAAGATGCAGAAAATACTTGCAGAGGATGATTGGGTATATTTACCTGACACAATCCAAGAAGGTAATGCTTTGCAGAGCTTAACCCAAGCTAAGCAATTGATCGTGGGCTGTTTGGATCATCGTGCTCAATGCAAAGTAAAAGAGTTATTAAGACCTTTTTTTCCTTTGGAACAGCAATTTTTGTTTATGCCCATCCTAGATGCTGAGTTCACTAAACTTAGCATCTCAGGCATGCTGGCGACCCGTATTAGTTACATAAATGATTTGGCTGTAGTCGCTGAAAAACTTGGAATAGATATCGCCTCTGTACGTCAAGGCATGGCTGCAGACAATCGTATAGGCTCTGCTTATTTATCACCTGGAGCGGGTTTTGGTGGTGAAAATTTTTCCCATGATGTTTTGACATTGGCCAGTACTGTAGCAAATACAGGAGTCAAAAGTCAGTTACTTGCACAAGTTTGGGATATTAATGAGCAGCAAAAAGAGATTTTGTTCCGTAAATTATGGAATTATTATCATGGTGATTTGCAAGGTAAAACAGTTGCAATATGGGGGGCTTCTTTTAAGGAAAATACCTCTAGTATCCAACAATCACCGATCCATCACATGCTAAAAGCACTTTGGGCACAAGGTGTTACAGTTCATTTGCATGATCCACAGGCTTTAGATGAAATTGAAATGATTTATGGGCAACGCTCAGATTTGATTCTCTGTCAAAATCAATATGAAGCTGTTCAGAATGCTCATGCCCTTTGCCTTTTAACGGCGTGGAAACAATATTGGAGCCCCGATTTTAAGCAATTGCAGCAGCTGATGGAGCATCCTTTGATTTTGGATGGCCGTAATATCTATGACCCTCATTATGTGAAAGCACAAGGTTTTGCTTATATAGGCGTGGGGCGTTAATGATGACTCAAGCAAACCAATCTATGTCTTTAATGCAGAAGTCTTCTGCAATCGAAAACTTATCTTCTTTAAAAAATCAATTGATTGATACTCATCTCAATACCTTATTTGCTGAAGATTCAAAGCGTTTTAATCATTTTTCAGTTGAATATGATCAAATTGTTTTAGATTTTAGTAAGCACCGTATCAATCAAAGCATAATAAATGGTTTAGTTGAATTAGCAGATGAGCGAAATTTAGGGCAATCGATTCAGAAATTATTTTCAACAGAGTTGATTAACTATACCGAGCAAAGAGCAGCAATGCATTGGGCATTGCGGCTGCCAAAGGATTCTAGTTTTCAACCCGAAATTACTGAACAAGTACATGTGCAACTTGATCGCATGTATGCCTTAGTAGAAAAGATTCATAGCGGTCAATATCGTGGTGCTACTGGTGAGGTAATTCAAGATGTCGTGAATATTGGTGTTGGCGGTTCAGATTTGGGTCCACTAATGGTGACTCACGCGCTGTCTGATTTTAAAGTGCCAACTGCAAAACCTTTAGCTGTCCACTTTGTCTCTACAATGGATGGTAGCCAGTTATCTGAGCTTTTGCATCAATTGCGACCTGAAACAACGCTATTTATTATTTCATCGAAGTCTTTTGGCACAATTGATACGCTTTCTAATGCACAAACAGTACGTCAATGGCTTGAAAAGGCGTTAGGTTACAATGACAAAATTCTCAAGAATCATTT
Source organism: Acinetobacter sp. SK-43 (assembly GCF_015351505.1). Lineage (NCBI taxonomy): Bacteria > Pseudomonadati > Pseudomonadota > Gammaproteobacteria > Moraxellales > Moraxellaceae > Acinetobacter > Acinetobacter sp. SK-43. The sequence goes on along the minus strand of NZ_JADKPY010000007.1, from coordinate 43,920 downwards.
TATTGGGGTTTCAACTAAACCTGAAAAAATGACGGAATGGGGAATAGCGGCTGATAAACAATTGTTACTTTGGGATTGGGTTGGTGGTCGTTATTCTCTATGGTCTTGTATTGGGTTACCGATCGCATTAACGATCGGAATTCAGGGTTTTAAACAGCTTCTAGCAGGAGCTCATGCGATAGATCAGCATTTCCGAAACACATCATTTGAGCTCAATATTCCTGTTCTGATGGGTTTGTTAGGCGCGTGGAATAATAATTTTCTCGATATCCAAACACATGCTGTTTTGCCATATGATGGTCGCCTTAAATATTTTGCTGCTTATTTACAACAGCTTGAAATGGAGTCTAATGGTAAATCTATTCAACGGGATGGAGAAAAGGTTAGCTTAGCTACTTGCCCAATTGTATGGGGTGAGGTTGGACCCAATGCGCAGCACGCGTTTTATCAATTACTTCACCAAGGAACGCATAAAGTCAGTTGTGATTTTATCGCGCCTGTTAAACGTTATAATTCAAATCAATTTACTTATGCTGAAAATGCGGATGCCTTGATAGAACAGCATCATTTGGCATTATCGAATTGTTTAGCCCAATCACGCCTGTTAGCTTTTGGGAACCAAGCACTTTCTCAAGATGAGTTAAATGAATTACCAAGATATAAACAATATGAAGGTAATCAACCAAGTTCAACGATTTTGTTAAAAGAGCTTAATCCATATAGTTTAGGGATGTTGATAGCAATGTATGAGCATAAGGTGTTCGTACAATCCGTCTTATGGAATATCAATCCTTTTGATCAATGGGGGGTTGAGAAGGGGAAGGAAATTGCTAATCAACTATTACCAATTTTAAATCATGAGATCGATGATATTTCAACATTTGATGCTTCAACGCAGGGTTTACTTCGAATAATACTAGGAAAGATGAATGGCTAAAATATTAGTAACAGGTGGAGCAGGCTATATTGGTTCACACACTTGTGTAGAGTTACTGAATGCGGGTCACGATGTTATTGTTTTTGATAATTTGTCGAATAGCTCCGAAGAATCTCTAAGACGTGTGCAAAAGTTGGCGAATAGATCTTTAGTTTTTGTTCAAGGTGACATTCGTGATGCAAATGCTTTAGATCAGCTTTTTAAAAGTCTTGAGATTGAGGCGGTGATTCATTTTGCAGGTTTGAAAGCCGTTGGGGAAAGTCAGGAAAAACCATTAATTTATTTTGACAATAATATTGCAGGTAGTATTCAGCTTGTAAAAGCTATGGAAAAAGCAGGTATATTTACTCTCGTATTTAGTTCATCAGCAACAGTTTATGATGAGATCAATATATCCCCTTTGAATGAGAATATGCCTACAGGTATACCTAGCAATAATTACGGCTATACGAAGCTTATCGTTGAGCAATTATTACAAAAAATATCCTTAGCTAATCCGAAGTGGTCAATCGCATTACTTCGTTATTTTAATCCCGTTGGTGCACATAAAAGTGGTCAAATTGGCGAAGACCCACAAGGTATTCCAAATAATTTAATGCCGTACGTCACTCAGGTTGCTGTAGGGCGTCGTGAAAAGTTATCAATTTATGGTAATGATTATGATACGGTAGATGGTACTGGTGTTCGAGATTATATCCATGTGGTGGACTTGGCGAATGCCCATCTATGCGCTCTAAATAATCGCCTGTCTAAACATGGCTGTCGTGTTTGGAATATTGGAACAGGAAATGGTTGTTCTGTTTTAGAAGTTAAAGATACTTTTGAGAAAGTAAATGGTGTGTCAGTTGCTTATGAGTTTGCACCACGGCGTTCGGGTGATGTTGCAATATCATTTGCTGATAATACACGGGCAATTACGGAGCTTGGCTGGCAACCGCAATATACTTTGGAAGATATGCTCGCTGATAGTTGGCACTGGCAAAAGAAAAATCCAAATGGATATCAATAATTATCGTTTTGTAGAAACAGGGAGCAATAGCTCCCTATTTCTTAACTCTTCGCTTATCCTTGGATCAAATCTGTCAATTCATCCACATAATTTTGCATAGGTTGCGGATTTTTATCAGCACGACTTTCAATATTTAAGCGTAGTAATGGTTCTGTATTCGATGCGCGGACATTCAAACGCCATGCACCAAAATCAAGGCTAACACCATCTGTACGGTCTACTAATGGATTTTGGTCTGCATAATGATCAAAAATCTTTTGAACCGTTGCTTGTGTGTCTGCTACTTTAAAATTGATTTCGCCGCTACAAGGGAATTTGGCAATCATATTTTCAACGAGTGTCGAGAGTGATTGTTCTGTTTCTGAGAGTAGAGCAATGCTGAGTAACCAAGGAATCATACCGCTATCACAATAAGCAAAGTCACGGAAATAATGATGTGCACTCATTTCTCCACCGTAAACAGCATTGTGTTCACGCATCACATCTTTAATAAAAGCATGTCCAGATTTTGATTGAACTGCGATCCCTTGGTATTGCTCTACGATATCAAAGGTATTCCAAACTAGGCGTGGATCATGCACAATTTTTTCGCCTGATTGCTTGATCAAGAATGCTTGTGCCAATAAGCCAACGATGTAATAGCCTTCTATAAATTGACCTTTTTCATCAAATAGGAAGCAGCGGTCAAAGTCACCATCCCATGCAATGCCCATATCCGCTTTGTGTTCAAGTACAGCAGTACGGGTACTGTCGCGATTCTCGATTAAAATCGGGTTAGGGATGCCATTTGGGAAAGTGCCATCTGCCTCATGGTGAATTTTGATAAATTCAACGGGAATATTGAGTTGTTGGAATTTTTGTTCAATGGCATCAATCACATGACCCGCAGCCCCATTGCCTGCATTTACCACCAGTTTGAGTGGCTTAATTTTTTGTGGGTCGATATATGTTAATAAGTGATCGACAAACTCTGGCAAAATATTATAGTTTTCAGTTGTACCTTTTTGCTCAACTTCTGTAAAAGTACCTGATTCAGCGAGTTCTTGGATGCCTTTTAAGCCTGTATCAGCACTGATTGGACGTGCATTTTCACGAACCAATTTCATGCCATTATAATCCATTGGGTTGTGGCTTGCGGTGACCTCTATCCCACCTTGAACATCAAGATGAAAAGCGCCGAAATAGACTTCTTCAGTGCCCGTCATGCCTAAATCTAGAACATTGACACCCGCATCATTGAGACCTCGAATGGTTGCTTGTTTTAAACCTTCGCTACTCAAACGGATATCACAACCAATCACCACTTTTTTAGGTTGATAGATTTGTCCGTATGCACGACCAATTTTATAGGCGATTTCCTCATTGAGTTCAGTGCCTAGTTTTCCGCGAATATCGTAGGCTTTAAAGCAGGTCAGTTGAGTCATATTTAAAGGTGCTGTTTGTTGTTTATTCATGTGTTGCAGTATACAAATACTGAGCTGAATTGAACATTGAATGATACAGATTTAATCATTTAGCACATTTATGCTTTGCTCTAGTTGTCGGATAAATTTTAGTTTTAATGACGCTGGTTTTGTAAAAATAAAAAAGGTTGTTTCACGTGAAACAACCTTTTTTGATACATAAAGTCCCCCTTTTAAAAGGGAGATGAGGAGCGATTATAGCTCCGCAAGGGGATTTTAAGCTGATTTTGCTAAAACTTCTGCCATGGCTTTTGCAACTTTATAAATATTATTCATATTTAAACCTGCAACGCAGATACGACCACTACGAACAAGGTAAATTGCATATTCTTCACGTAAGGTGTCGACTTGCTCGCCTGTCAAACCTGTGTAGCTAAACATACCTTTTTGGTTTACAAGGTAGCTAAAGTCACGGTCAGGAAGTGCTTTAGTCAACTCATCTTTTAAGATGCTACGCATTTTGATAATACGTTCGCGCATCTCTTTCACTTCATTTTGCCATTGTTGATTGAGATCAGCGTCATTTAATACTTGATCAACCAACCATGCACCAGTTGTTGGTGGGCTAGAGTAGATACGACGTACAGTTGCTTTTAACTGACCGAATGTGCATTTTGCTGCTTCAGCATCGTCACATACGAAAGTTAAACCACCAACACGCTCACCATAAAGTGAGAAGATTTTAGAGAACGAGTTGCTTACGATAAAGTTCAAACCAGCTTGGTCTAAAGCACGAATCGCATAAGCATCTTGTTCCATACTATCGCCAAAGCCTTGGTAAGCGATGTCGAGGAATGGAATCAAGTTACGCTCTTTTAATATCGCAATCACTTGATCCCACTGTGCTGGATTTAGATCCGCACCTGTCGGGTTGTGACAGCAAGGGTGTAACAACACGATGCTTTGCTCTGGCAAAGTTTTTAATGTCGATAACATGCCATCAAAATCAACGCCACGTGTTTCAGCATCGAAATATGGATAGTAGTTGCTCTTGATGCCAGCACCGTTGAAAATCGCAACATGGTTATCCCACGTTGGTTGGCTCACCCAAACTTCTGAATTTGGGAAATAAGTTTTTAAGAAATCTGCACCAACTTTTAATGCACCTGAACCACCAAGCGTTTGGATGGTAGCAACACGACCTTGTTGAATTGCAGGGCTATTTGCACCAAACAATAACGCTTGAATCGCATCACGGTAAGGTTTAAAACCTTCCATTGGAAGATAAAGTTTGGTTTGAGTGTTTTTAGGTGCAATACGTTTTTGAGCTTCGATAATAGTTTCGAGCTGTGGAACGATACTGTCTTCGTTGTAGTACAAACCAATACTTAAATTAACCTTTTCAGCGCGTGGATCAGCGTTGAACTGTTCCATTAAAGAGAGAATTGGGTCGCCTGCATAAGGTGGGATATGTTGAAACATTAACAATGTCCTTTTATTCAACAAGGTGCATGGATGTGTCTTGTGGAGCGCTGCTCCAGATGCCCAATAATGTACCAATAAAGCGATGATGAAGCACGCTGTTATTTACATTTCTAGTGCAGTATTTACTTACAAAAATTCGTATAAAATCGACCGATTATAAGGATTGTCTACAATCAAGCTGTCATACCATGGTCGTAGCATACGTAATATAAATACTGGGAAAAATGCCTTGAATCAATCGAAATAAAGTACTTAGGTTTTAGTAAGAGTATGTTTTATATATAATTATTTTATATTTTTAGTACCTTTTTTAGAACATTCTATTGTGAGGCAATTGAATAGTATTGACTGGATCATTCTATTTTATTGTCGACAATCCTATTGCATTTTTTCTTCTATCTCGTTATAAAATCATCAAAACTGTAGAGATTGTCGACAATATGCAAGATACCCTTGTTCCTCAAGCCATCAGCACAAGTCAGAGTATTACCCTGACGGAACATGTATTTAAGCAAATTCAATCGGCGATTGTATTAGGACAAATTCCTGCGGGCAGTAAAATTTCTGAGCCTGAGTTAGCGCGTATTTACGGGATTAGTCGTGGTCCATTGCGCGAGGCGATTCATCGTCTCGAAGGGCAGCGATTGGTTGAGCGTACGGCACATGTTGGTGCGCGAGTTGTTTCTCTTTCTCTACAACAATTTAAAGAACTTTACCAAATTCGTGCTTCACTTGAAGGCTTAGCTTGTAAGCTGGCTGCACAGCACATTGATAAAAAACAAATTTTGGCATTGCGTGATGTGTTGCGAATGCATGCTGAAGATGAAAATTTTAAAGCAGGTAAGGGTTATTACCTACAAGAAGGTCAAGACGATTTCCATTACTGCATTATCAAAAGCAGTGGTAATAAAACCTTAGAAAAAATGTTATGTGATGAGCTGTATCACCTCATCCGTATGTACCGAATTCAATTTTCAAACACCCCAAATCGACCGAGCAAAGCTTGGGACGAACATATCCGCATTTTAGATGCGATCGCAGAAGGTGACGGTGAACTAGCCGAAATGCTGATGCACCGTCACATCAATGCATCTTACAAAATTGTTGAGCAAACATTGCTGCAAACCCAAGGAGAACATCAACATGGCTAAATCTGCTGGTCAGCTATTCCGCGACGCTGTCGCAAATGAAAAACCATTACAAGTGGTTGGTGCGATTAACGCCAATCATGCATTGTTAGCAAAACGTGCAGGCTATAAAGCAATTTATTTGTCAGGTGGTGGTGTTGCCGCAGGTTCGTTAGGTTTACCTGATTTAGGGATTAGTAACCTTGATGATGTATTGACGGATGTACGCCGTATTACTGATGTCTGTGATCTCCCATTATTGGTTGATGTGGATACAGGTTTTGGTGCTTCAGCATTCAACATTGCACGTACCACTAAATCAATGATTAAGTTCGGCGCAGCAGCAATGCACATCGAAGACCAAGTGGGTGCAAAACGTTGTGGTCACCGTCCGAACAAAGCAATCGTGACCCAACAAGAAATGGTTGATCGTATTAAAGCTGCGGTTGATGCTCGTACCGATGAAAGTTTTGTGATTATGGCACGTACCGATGCTTTAGCGGTAGAAGGCCTACAAGCAGCGATTGATCGTGCAGGTGCTTACATTGAAGCTGGTGCGGATATGTTATTCCCTGAAGCGATCACTGAATTGGCGATGTACAAGCAATTTGCTGATCTGACTAAAGTTCCAGTATTGGCGAACATTACTGAATTTGGTTCTACACCATTGTTTACGACTGAAGAATTGGCTTCTGCGGATGTGAGCATTGCGTTGTACCCACTTTCAGCATTCCGTGCGATGAATAAAGCAGCAGAAAATGTGTATGTGACTTTGCGTCAAGAAGGCACACAGAAGAACGTTGTTGACACCATGCAAACCCGTCAAGAATTGTATGAACGCATTAACTACCATGCGTTTGAACAATATCTTGATGCGTCATTTGAAAAAGCAAAATAAGGAATCCCCCTAAATCCCCGTTTTTCAAAGGGGGACTTCCCTCCCTTTGGAAAGGGAGGTGAGGAGAGGTTGTAGCTCCGCAAGTGGGATTTTAGAACTCATAATTCACATAGAAAGAACAGAAAAGGACAATCTTATGAGCAGTAATGAAACTCCAACAGGCTTCAAGCCAAAAAAATCAGTTGCGTTAAGTGGTCAAGTTGCAGGTAACACTGCACTTTGTACCGTAGGTCGTAGTGGTAATGACTTGCACTACCGTGGTTATGACATTCTTGACCTTGCAGTGGGTAGCGAATTTGAAGAAGTTGCACATTTGCTTGTACATGGCAAACTGCCAAACAAAGCTGAGTTGAAAGCCTATAAAGCAAAACTGAAAGCACTTCGTGGCTTACCAGCCGCATTGAAAACTGCACTTGAGCAGTTACCGCCATCTGCACACCCAATGGATGTGATGCGTACAGGTGTATCAGTTTTAGGTTGTTTAACGCCTGAACATGAAGACCACAATGAAGCAGGTGCAAAAGACATCGCTGACAAATTGATGGCAAGCTTGGGTTCAATGTTGTTGTATTGGTACCACTTCAGCAACAACGGTCGTCGTATCGAAGTTGAAACGAATGATGACTCAATCGCTGCGCATTTCCTCCATTTACTTCATGGCGAAGCGCCATCTGAAGAATGGATTCAAGCCATGCATACCTCTTTGATTTTGTATGCTGAGCATGAATTCAACGCATCTACATTTACGTCACGTGTTGTTGCAGGCACAGGTTCAGACATGTATTCAGCAATCACGGGTGGTATTGGTGCGCTACGTGGTCCAAAACATGGTGGTGCGAACGAAGTTGCATTCGTGATTCAACAACGTTATGACAACGCTGAGGAAGCAGAAGCAGACATCCGTAGCCGTGTAGAGAAAAAAGAAGTGATCATTGGCTTTGGTCACCCTGTTTATACCATCTCTGATCCACGTAACGAAGTGATCAAGAAAGTGGCGCGTGATCTTGCTGATGCTCAAGAGAACACCAAAATGTACCTCATTGCCGAACGTTTAGAAGCAGTGATGAAAGAAGTGAAGAACATGTTCCCGAACCTCGATTGGTTCAGCGCGGTGAGCTATCACTTGATGGGTGTTCCAACAGCAATGTTCACTCCATTATTCGTGATTGCACGTACAGCAGGTTGGTCAGCACATGTGATTGAACAACGTCAAGACGGCAAGATCATTCGTCCAAGCGCGAACTATACTGGCCCTGAAAACTTAGAATTTAAACCATTGGCGGAGCGTGGTTAATGACAAATCAATACCGTAAACCGCTGGCAGGTACCCAGCTCGAATACTATGACGTGCGTCAAGCCGTTGAAGATATTCAGCCAGGCGCATATGAAACTTTGCCATACACATCTAAAGTGTTGGCAGAGCAGCTTGTACGTAAAGCTGATGCAGAAAACTTAACTGATTATTTAAAGCAATTGATTGAACGCCGTCAGGACATGGATTTTCCTTGGTATCCTGCACGTGTGGTATGTCATGACATCTTAGGTCAAACCGCACTCGTCGACCTTGCTGGTTTACGTGATGCGATTGCTGACAAAGGTGGTGATCCTTCTAAAGTGAACCCAGTAGTTCCAACGCAGTTGATCGTGGATCACTCTTTGGCAGTTGAATATGGCGGCTTTGATCCTGACGCGTTTGAGAAAAACCGCGCAGTAGAAGATCGTCGTAACGAAGACCGTTTCCACTTTATCGAGTGGACCAAAACTGCATTTAAAAATGTCGACGTAATCCCTGCGGGTAACGGCATCATGCACCAGATCAACTTGGAGAAAATGTCTCCAGTGATCCAAAATCGTGATGGTTTAGCGTTCCCAGACACATGCGTAGGTACAGACTCACATACACCACATACGGATGCACTTGGTGTGATCTCAGTGGGTGTAGGTGGTTTAGAAGCTGAAAACGTGATGTTGGGTCGTGCATCTTGGATGCGTCTTCCAGACATTATCGGTGTTGAGCTTGTCGGTCAGCGTCAAGCAGGCATCACGGCGACGGATATCGTATTGGCACTTACTGAATTCTTACGTAAAGAACGAGTCGTTGGTGCATATCTTGAGTTCTTCGGTGAAGGTGCAGACACCATGTCGATTGGTGATCGTGCAACCATCTCGAACATGACACCTGAATACGGTGCAACTGCTGCGATGTTCTACATCGACCAAAACACGATTGATTATTTACGCCTGACAGGTCGTGAAGATGCACAAGTGGCATTGGTTGAGCAATACGCAAAAGAAATCGGTCTTTGGGCATCGGATATGACCAAAGCACAGTACCCACGTGTACTTCGTTTTGATCTTTCAACAGTCACTCGTAACATTGCAGGTCCATCAAACCCACATGCACGTGTATCTACTGCTGACTTGAAAGAAAAAGGTATCGCAGGTGTTGTTGAAAACCGTACTGATGGTTTAATGCCTGATGGCGCGATCATCATTGCTGCGATTACCTCTTGTACCAATACCTCAAACCCACGTAACACCGTGGCAGCAGGTCTATTGGCACGTAAAGCCAATGAACTTGGTTTAGTGCGTAAACCTTGGGTGAAATCTTCATTTGCACCAGGTTCTAAAGCGGCTGCACTTTATCTTGAAGAAGCTGGCGTACTCAAAGACCTAGAGAAACTTGGTTTTGGTATCGTGGCGTATGCATGTACTACGTGTAATGGTATGTCAGGTGCGCTTGATCCAGTGATTCAACAAGAAATCATTGACCGTGATTTGTATGCGACAGCGGTACTTTCGGGTAACCGTAACTTCGATGGTCGTATCCATCCTTATGCAAAACAAGCGTTCTTGGCATCGCCTCCACTTGTTGTCGCGTATGCGATTGCAGGGACAATTCGTTTTGACATCGAAAAAGATTCATTGGGTACAGACAAAGATGGTAATCCAATTTACCTCAAAGATATCTGGCCATCTGATGCTGAAATCGATGCACTGGTAAAAGAAGCTGTGAAGCCTGAACAATTCCGCAAAGTCTACATTCCTATGTTTGACCTCGGTGAAGTTGAGCAAGCGGAAAGCCCACTTTACGACTGGCGTCCTATGAGTACTTACATCCGTCGTCCGCCGTATTGGGAAGGGGCTTTGGCTGCACCACGTACTTTGACCAACATGCGTCCGCTTGCAATTTTGGGTGATAACATCACGACTGACCATTTATCGCCTTCAAATGCGATCATGATGGATTCGGCTGCGGGTGAATACCTACACAAAATGGGCGTACCTGAAGAAGACTTCAACTCATATGCGACACACCGTGGTGACCATTTGACTGCACAACGTGCAACATTTGCCAACCCGAAATTGTTTAATGAAATGGTGGTTCGTTCTGACGGCACGATTAAACAAGGTTCAAAAGCGCGTGTAGAGCCTGAAGGCGAAGTGATGCGTATGTGGGAAGCGATTGAAACTTACATGAACCGTAAGCAACCGTTGATCATTGTTGCAGGTGCGGATTATGGTCAAGGTTCAAGCCGTGACTGGGCAGCCAAAGGTGTTCGTCTTGCAGGTGTTGAAGCGATCGTGGCTGAAGGCTTTGAGCGTATTCACCGTACTAACTTAGTGGGTATGGGCGTGTTACCGCTTGAGTTTAAACCAGGTGTGAACCGTAAAACGTTGAAGTTAGATGGTACTGAGCTTTATAGCGTGATTGGTAATATCTCACCGCGTTCGACTTTGACTTTAGTGATTGAGCGTTCAACTGCTGATGGTAAAGAAGAAATTCTTGAAGTGCCTGTAACTTGCCGTTTAGATACAGAAGAAGAAGTTTCTGTATATGAAGCGGGCGGTGTATTACAACGTTTTGCACAAGACTTTTTAGAAGGTCAAGTGGCTTAATACTTTAGCTAAAAGTAATTGATATTGTTTAAAAAAGACCCTATCTTGATGATGGGGTTTTTTTTTAGAGTCATATTTATGACGCATAGAATACAGCTAACGAGAAATTGTCACTTTTACCAGCCTAAAGTAAAATTAACAAAAAAATTTATTAATGATTTATTTGTGGAGGCTTCTAAGAATAAAAGGAGTAATTCACGATTTATAGTTAAAGAAGTAAAGAAAGTAAATAATGATGATGTAGATTTTAATTATTCTGTAATAGTATTTTGTACTGAAAAGCCAGTCTATTTTTTTAATGACTCTAGTTTAAAAGATACTATACATGCATACCTTTTGTTAATTGAGGTTGATGGATATATAGCTATTTTTAAAAAGTCATGTGCTCCAATCGAAGAACTAGTTAATGAAAAAATGTCATTAATTAGTTTTGATACTCTAGTAAATACATTTGACAATAGTACTGAGTTTCAAAAGCTAGCCACGCGCTCTATGACAGTTTCTAGTAAAGCTATTAGGTCACGTAGTTATGAAGCTGAAAATCTAAATGGAGCTATGTCAATACATACTGCGGGACGATCTATACCTTATTATGTAAAGGTACAGAGCAAAGGTGCGATACAGTCAATTAACTTATCAAGTGGAAGGATAAATGAATTTAGCCAAAGAGAAAGTATAAAGGATTTAGCTTTATGGGCCAAAGCACAAATACATAATTTTAAGACGGGAAATACAGTAAATTTCTTAAATAATTTTGCTAAAGCCGTAGGATTTGAAGATCTTAAAGATAAAAAGCCAATATCTTTTATGATTGAATTCTCTGACTTGGAAAGTATTTTTTTAGATGACTCAATAGTGATACATAAAATATTAAAAAAAGGTGGTAAACAACCATTAAATAGTAAAGCTAAAAATTATATTGCAGAAAAAATTTCGGAAGTATATGAGATTGATAAAAATTTAAATCTTAATGCTAAAAAAGGAGAATTGTTAAAAATTAATAATAAGTCTATAACTCTAGACTCTGATTTTTTAAAAAAACTTATTGTTGTAGATTCAAATAATGTTGAACAAACATTTCAGCAAATAATAATGAAGAAAAAAGCATTTAGTATTTGCTTTGATGATTACTCATATATGTATTCTAGAGGTAGGGGTTATAAAGATACATCTGGAATTAATCAAATTGATAGCTTACTGGAAATATTCAAGGTAAAAACTGAGTTGAGTAATGCTAACTCAGAAAAAGGTAATTTGATTAGTTCATCAACAGATTTCGAAGATACGTCAGTGTTCAAGATAGTAGAGAATATACATTCTACAGCTGATTTTATTCTATGTGATGACCTAGGAGGAGAATGGGCAGATCACATAATCTTTGATGAACAAGATAAATCGGTAATTTTTATACATTCTAAATATAAACAAGTGGCAAATTCTGCTAGTGATTTACATGAGGTGGTTGGACAAGCCATTAAGAATCTAGGTTATATGTGGTTTACTAATACTCTACTTGAGACTAAACAAGATAAATTTTCTAGGACTTACAATGGTCCAAATGTAAGAAGTTCAGTACCTCGTTGCCGAAAAGGTAATATCAATGAGTTAATGCAGTTTATTATTCAATTGCAGAAAGATCCTCATTTAATTAGAAAATGTGTGATTTGCTGTACTTTTTTATCAAAAAGTCAACTTGAGGTTGAGTTTGAAAAGATAAAAAACGGAAATAAAGTAGGGGCGCAAATTCCTCAAATTTTTTGGATAATCTCTTCTTTTGTTCACGCTGCTAAAGAAATAAATATTATTCCTGAAATTTATTGTGTTGCTTGATTTTTTAAGCTCCATTCTAAAATGGAGCTTTTATTATTTTTCAATAATTCTAATAATGTCTTTTTGCTGTTTTTTTTAATATGGAAATTGATGGATATGAATGTCTAGAGCGACTAGCAAGTGAATCTATATGCAGTCAGATACCATGGTATCCAATCTAAATTTAAGTCACTAATTATATTTGAGCTTCTTTATATCTTAGACTACTTATGTATGGATATGTTCTGTTCTCAAACAGCTTTCAAGATTTCTAGAGAGAAACATCCAAATTTCATCTTTAACCTTTCCGCCACCACCATTCGTCAGGAAGGTCAATAAATAATCAAAACTATCACGCTATAGTATATGAACCATTTCTAAAATCTATGGAGAACAAAGATGGTTACTGCTGGCGAAAGACCTGGAACTGGCTTCTATTTTTGTGTCCAATGCGGACATCGCACCTATTTAGAAATTGGTACTGATCGTTTACCTCCGTGTACCAAATGCCTTGGCAATCAATTCAACAGTAAGAATGCCTAAGCCGCAAACACCAAACAGTTACCCACTGTTTTGATGAAAGCCCTGTCACTCGATAGGGCTTTTTTGTTACTGTAAAATATGAAATAACAAGATAGCGATATCTGACAAAAATAAGGAAAACCCAGATGGAAACAATTTTAGGACTTTGTATCGGCGTAGGATTAAGCGCAGCCTGTGGTTTTCGTGTCTTTGTTCCTTTATTGGTGATGAGCATTGCAACCCTGATGGGCTGGTATGAACCTGCAAAAGGTTTTGAATGGTTAGCGATCCCTGCTGTATGCGCTGCACTTGGATTTGCAACCATCTGTGAAATCGCAGCTTACTATGTGCCATGGGTCGATAATCTCTTGGATACCATTGCCACACCTGCTGCTGTAGTGGCAGGCACACTCAGTACGATGGCAGTCAGTAGTGGAGAAATGTCACAGTTTGCGACGTGGGCAGCCGCGCTGATCGTGGGTGGCGGAACAGCAGGTGTGGTGCAAATGAGCACGGTAGCTGCACGTGGCGTTTCAACTGCAACCACTGGTGGACTGGGGAATTTTGTAGTGGCAACGGGTGAGTTGATTGGCTCAATTGTCTTGTCGATCTTGGCATTTGTGATGCCTGTCGTGATTACGGTATTTGTGATTATTCTCGTGATTGTGGTCGCACGTTGGGTGAGCCAAAAAAAGCAAGAAAAGATCAGTCATTCAACATCGTGAGTTTTTAAATTCAGTACAATCAGGAAACTTAGACCTAATTTTATAATCTAAGTTTCCTATGTGTATTACCATTTCACACGTTTTAATAAGATATCTTTATACATAATAAAATCGCAGGCGAGACTAAAGAAAGGCTGCTTAAAGGTTGCAGGTTTATTATGCTCATAAAAGAAATGACCCACCCACGCAAAGCCATATCCCACTACAGGCAAAGCCCAAAGTAATTTGGCATTTCCAGTTGCAACAGATGCAGCAGCAATACCAATCACACAGCTTGTCCCCACGAAATGCAGGCGACGACAAGTCGCATTTTCATGTTGCGAAAGATAAAAAGGATAAAATTCAGCAAGGGTTTTATAACGAAATTCACTGGCTTCCATCTGCACAGTATTGTTTTTCATCAGTTCTTGAGTATTGTGAGACATACGACTATTCCTTTCGTTTAAAGTCGTCTTCATTTTGAACACTCCACCCGAAATGGTCTTGAACGAATATGCTATCTCAACACATGGAATTAGACTCGATCACACCACATAAAAGCTTGGTCTATGCGTGGGATGGCGTGATTGTGTATGTGACTCAAGATCATTTGAATAAAGCACACGCGCATTTTCCAGCACTATTACAAATCGGTTTGGGCACTGCTTTCACATTGGTCGTTGAAGATCAGCCTGCGAACTATCATGAAGTTGTAGTGATGGCACCCAATATTAGTCACAGTACCGATTCACAGAATCAACCTTATATTGCAATTCTGATCGATCCTGATCATGTGCTTTATGCTTATCTGCATCCTTTATTGAATGGACAGACATTTAATTCATTATCTGCTGATCGACTTCAATCTTTTCAAAAACAGTTTCAGCAATTGATGACTGCTCAACTCTGCTTAGAACAAGTAAAGAAATTGCTGATGGATGTGTTATTGGTACTCAATCCTCAGCCATTATTGGCTTTACCATGGGATCAACGGATTCAACTCGCATGTGAATACATCAAACGCTGTGTACCCCATCAAATTCCAACCATCGCAGATGTTGCGTTACAGGTTGGACTATCAGAGTCACGCTTGATGCATCTGTTTAGTCAGCAACTTGGACTATCTATGCGGCAATATATCTTGTGGTTGCGTATCCGCTATGCCATCAAGCTGTGGATGCAGGGCAAAACTTTGATTGAGATAGCAGTTGAATCAGGCTTTGCAGATCAAGCTCATTTCACTCGAACATTACGCCGTATGGTGGATTTTGCGCCGTCGATGTTGAAAGCCAATACGATTTTTATCAGTGATGACGTTACCGAAAAATAAACTAAGCATTGAAGAAGTAAGGTCAAAGTATTTCTAAGATTCGATGCTAAGATTTTCATGAACACTCAGAAGAATGATAGATATGAAAATCGTCGCCATTCAGTCTGCATTGCAGTTAGGGCAGGTTGAAGCAAATTTAAAAAACTCGAAAAATTGATTTTAGCGGCATATAAAGAGCATTCGCCTGATGTGATCGTACTTCCTGAGTCGATGACTTCTCCAAATGTCTATTCACCACAAGCTTTGCTGACGCCACAACCATTACAGGGTGAGCCCTTACAGCTTCTAATTCGCTTAGCCAAGCAATTGAATGTGGTGATCACAGGGGGCTTCGTGGCAATTCGTGACGGGCATACCTATGGTACTTATGTCATGGTGGAGCGGAATGGCGATTATCATCTGCATGACAAAGATATTCCAACTGCATGGGAGCAAAATTTTTATCGCGGTGGTTCGGATAATGGAGTTGTGGATTCAAGTAGCTTGAACTGTAAGGTTGCATTGCTCTCAGGTTGGGAGTGGGCAAGGTTCCGTACCGCCAAGCGTGTTCGAGAACAACATGCACAGTTGATTTTAGGTGGAATGTGTTGGTATTCGATGCCGATCAATTGGTATGGATTGTTGGGTACTTGGATGCGTCGTGAACATGAAATTTATAAACAACAAAGTGAAGCACTACCTGCGCAAATGGCACGCTTAACAGGTATTCCCGTAGTGCATGCCGCTCATGTCGGCGAAATCCTGAGTGATATGCCGTTGTTACCTTATGTCAAATGGTTAACTGAAATGGTGGGCGAAACGCAAATTTGTGATGCGGCAGGAAATGTATTGGCACGTATGAGTTTAGCCGATGGTGAGGGCTATATCGCCGCAGAAATTGAATTGGCTGAACCTAAACCTGTCGAACCTTTAGCATCTGGTTATTGGATTCCTGACATGACGCTGACTTCAAAATTAGCATGGCATGTCGGCAATCTTCATGGCGGACTGATGTATCGTGTGAGACATCGCCTGAAAAAGTTTCCTTGGCAAAAACAGTTGAAGTAAACCAAAGCTAGCTTCTCATTCAACAAACAACGATGGCATGGTGATCTTAACCATCGCTTCTGAGTTGCAATGACAGTATTTTTCTCAATCAAAGCTCGAAAAATCATCTTCAAGCGAGTAAATTACACCCACATTTTGAGTGTGCATGGTTGATGATGGCGTTTACTTGGATTTTATTTACCTTGATGGCTGCTTTTATGCAGGCGTGGCGCAATGCATTTCAAAAACAACTCAGCACCACAGTCGATGTTTATGGCACGACATTGGCACGCTTTCTATTTGCACCGATCTTTGCTTTTAGTTATATCGTCATTCTTTATGCTCAGCAGCCTGTCAGTGTTGAAGTCAGTTTTTCTAATAAATTTTGGTACTATGTGGTGATCGCAGGGATTAGCCAAATCTATGCAACGGCTTTAATGGTCAAATTATTTCAACAAAAGAATTATGCCATCGGGGTCGGACTCGCCAAAAGTGAAGCTATTTTAGCGGCATTGGTCGGTGTGCTGTTTTTACAAGAGCATTTAACAGCATGGGGCTGGGTGGGTGTTTCGATTGGTGCAGTCGCGGTATTTTTACTAAGTAAAGGCAGACAACATACTGAACTGTCAATGAAAACATTGATGATCGGTTTAGGTAGTGGTTTGTGTTTTGCCATCACCTCATTGTTGGTGCGTGAAGCAAGTTTAGAGTTGAGCATGTTGCCATTTCTACATCGTGCCGCATGGGTGCTGTGTAACTTGATTAGCTTCCAGTGCATTATATTGTTGCTATATCTTGGTATTTTCAGTCGTCAGACTTTATACAAAATGTGGCAACGTCTTGGACTGACTTTCAAAGTGAGTGTCTGTAGTTTTCTTGCTTCATTGGGGTGGTTTAGTGCGATGAGTATGCAAACCGTGGCAATCGTAAAAACACTGGGTCAGGTCGAGATTTTATTTAGTTTATTAATCTCTGCATTTTTCTTTAAGGAAAAATTGGCGAGAACCGATCATTTGGGTTTGTGGTTGGTGATCGTGGCTGCGATTATGGTGATTTGGGCTTAAATTTTATAGGCTCATGAAAAAATACACATGTAAATTTGAATATATCGGAATTTAAATCAGTTATTTTTTGTTGAAATGGGAAATAATTCTGATTTTAGAATCTGGTATGCAAAACTATTTCATTTGTGGCGAAAAATACCATTTTTTAGGAAAACAATCCCATCCCGATCTGCCTAAAATATGTCTCAAGGGTGTGAAAGGGATCGAAAAGAGTAGCATGCACCGAGGCTTATAAAGCAAGTGTGTACGAACCCAAAAGGTCTCGATTCGGCTTAGGACGCTATAGATCAAAAGTTTATAGGCAAAGGTTATGGCTTACAAAGTCATAGGTGTTGAAGTAAACAACATGTTTTCCCTTGATACCCTAAAAAATTAATCTAAACAGAATATGACGAAAACATTAAAAATAATAAATACTAGATCAATAAAAGCAAATTCGAATGTGAAACACATCTTTAAATTCAAAAAATATGAATAGAAGTCGAGATTTTTATGTTAAAAAACAAAGTGATATAATGCCATCAAAAGCGAAAAATCAAAATATGATCATACTGGAATAGGTCAGAAAAATAATGAACGAGTTCGATCTGAAAATACGTTATCCCCATCAAACCAACAGAAATGATGCTGCTCATTTGGGTATATTTGACGCAGAGACGATCATTCGTAAGTTTGATGAAATGGGATGGCGACAACAAATGGTCCGTCAGTTACAACTGGATGGTACAAGCACCAGTTTTATCGTAACGAATGAATATACAGGACAAAGTGTCCGTATCATTTTGGATGCCTATGCTCAATCCCAGCAACTTGAATTTAAATTGGATAGTGATATTCCTGTTCTGATTTCGAGAAAGGATGTATTTGGATTGGTCACCCGCAAAGCCAAAGATACGATTTCCTTTAATCACCTGACACTGAACCGTGCCAAAGAATATCTCATCGCGTTTATGAATGGTGAGGTTGAGGAGTTAGAAGCACTTTATCGTGACAGCTTAAATAAACCGATGAAGACAGCGTCTTAACTTTTAATCTTCCTGAACTCAATCAAATAAACCCTGAATAAAGACATTTTATTCAGGGTTTTTATTTTAGATAAACCAAGGATAAAAAATAGCGATCCGCTGGCTGTGATTTTTTTGAATGGGTCGATTTTCTATCCGTTGTCGTTATAATCTGCTCGCTTGATTCAATCTGTTTGCTTCCTATGCCTTTAAACGATCATTTTATTTACCAACCTCCCCAAGAACCTCTTGAGATCATGTACGAAGATGAGGATTTGGTCGTGGTCAATAAACCTGCGGGCTTGTTGTCCGTGATGGGACGATTACCAGAACATCATGACAGCGCGTATTTACGTGTATTGGATCTCCATCCAACAGCTAAAGTAACGCACCGTTTAGATATGGCCACTTCAGGTTTACTGATGTTTGCTAAGCATCGTGATGCAGAGGTCGCCGTGAGTAAAATGTTTCAAGCGCGTACCGTCAAAAAATATTATGAGGCCTTGGTACAAGGTGCAATTCAGGCTGAAGGCAGTGTCGATGTCCCATTGATTACAGATTGGGAAAATCGTCCACGTCAAATCGTGCATTTCGAGTTGGGTAAGCAAGCCAAGACACTGTTTCAATTGATGGATTACGATGTTGAAACTGATCAAAGTCGTGTGCGACTAGAACCCGTTACAGGTCGCTCACACCAACTTCGTGTGCACATGATGCATATTGGACATCCAATCATGGGCGATAAACTTTATCATCCTGAACCTGCCAAATTTCATTTAAAACGTATGGCATTACATGCTGCATTCTTGTCTTTTCAGCATCCTTTACAACAACATCTCGTTGAAATTAAATCGGTGATTCCATTTTAAAATGTAAGCTAAGTTGAAATAAGTGTAGCTAAGCTAGGCATGTGGATGGATTTACAATAGATTATAAAAACATATAATGTTTTGTGAGATGCCCGATGAGTCAACCATTAACCCAGCATTGGCAAACCATCTATTCCACCAAAGATCCTAAAGAAGTCAGTTGGTTCCAAGCTCAGGCTTCGACCTCCTTGCGATTGATCCAAAAAGCGCAACTCCACCCTGAGGCAGAAATCATAGACGTTGGGGGTGGCGCCTCAGTTTTAGTTGATCAGCTTTTAGAACAAGGCTTTAAACACATCACAGTTTTAGATTTGGCAGAGGCTGCGTTACAAAAAAGTCAGGTATGCTTGGGAGAACTTGCCAACAAAGTGACATGGCTTATTGCGAATATAGTCGAGGTTGAGTTTGCAGATCATCAATTTGATCTTTGGCATGATCGGGCGGTTTTTCATTTTTTGACAGAGCACAACGATCAGCAGCGTTATTTGCAAAAAGTAACTGCTGCGCTGAAATCAGGTGGTTATCTAGTGATCTCAACCTTTGCAGAAGATGGAGCATTGAAGTGTAGTGGTTTGCCTGTGCAACGCTACAGCACACAAGAGCTGATACATTTCTTTGGACAATCTGCATTTGATGTGGTGGAAGAGGGGAAAGAAGTTCATATCACCCCAGCGGGAAATGAACAGAAGTTTAGTTATCTACTCTTGCGAAAAAAATAAAACAAGGAATAATGTTCTTAACTATGTATTCGT
This sequence comes from Acinetobacter sp. SK-43, assembly GCF_015351505.1. Lineage (NCBI taxonomy): Bacteria > Pseudomonadati > Pseudomonadota > Gammaproteobacteria > Moraxellales > Moraxellaceae > Acinetobacter > Acinetobacter sp. SK-43. The sequence continues at coordinate 24,081 of NZ_JADKPY010000007.1, read as the reverse complement.
GTATCAACGAGTTAAAGTGGGCTGGTTTGCCAACTTTGACTCAAGCGCAATTAAAAAAATTACTACTTGAAGCCGATCCAGATTGGCAGCATGTTTTAACTTATCTATCAGAAGTAAAAATCTTTGTGATTTCCAATGATCGTCGGGATGTAATTGCAGAATTATGTTTATTACAACGCGGGGATGAAGCGGAGATTATCAATTTAGCCGTCACCAAAGAGCATCGAGGTTTTGGTCTAGCCAAATCATTGATTAAACATGCGATAGAAAATGCATAGCAATCTTCGGTCAGCACTGTTTTGATTAAAACAGGCAACTCAAGTTTTGATCAGTTGGCTCTGTATCAGAAGTGTGGTTTTCGTATGTCATACATTGAGCGAGATGTATTTAAACACTATCCTGAGCCGATTTATGAAAATGGAATCCGTTGTATCGATCAAGTTGTGCTATCCATTGAGTTGACCGTATAGCTATCGAAGATCATTTATGCTTTCACTACAATAATGATCTTCATGCGTCTAAAAACTGACATAAAAATAGGTTAATCTATAGCCAAATAATTAAACTGAAACGACAACAAAGGATATTCAAATGACACGTGATTACGAGCAATTTCCTGATAATGACAATGGTAATGTGCTTTGGCAAATGGTTGAAGATGGCAATGACCTAAGTGAACCGCATGAAGTCGAATTTTCAATTGTGTTTGAAAAGCAAGAACAAGCAGAAAAATGTGCATTGCATCTGTTACATCAAGAGCAAAAAATTTCACTGTATCAAGAAGAATTGCATTCAGATGGATCGGATTTGTGGGTATTAAATATTCACGTCAATATGATGTTGGAATATGAAGATATTGCAGATTTAGAAGAGTGGATGACGCGAATTGCACAAGAGTTTGATGGTGAATACGACGGATGGGGTTGTATGAGCTATATCTATGATGATGAAGACGAATAACGATACATATTCAGCCTGCGTTTGCAGGCTGAAATATTTTTAATGGTGCATCCTACGACATCTAATTTTATTTACTCACGTCTAAGTAAAGACTTTCTTTGACTTCTTCCATCACCACATAACTATGGGATGATGCCGAAGCAGGCAGTTTTTTCAGTAAATCACCCAATAAACGTCGATAAGCACTCATTTCTTTGAGTCGAGCTTTGACTAAATAATCAAACTCACCTGAGATCAGATGACATTCCAAGACCTCAGGAATATCGACTAAATCTCGAGCTACTTGATCAAAGACATCACCTGATTTTGCTGACAGTTTGATTTCCAAAAACACCAACAGGCTACGATCAACATGCGCAGGATTAAGCCGCGCGTAGTAGCCCATAATAATACCTTCACGTTCCAAACGTTTGACGCGTTCTGAGCAAGGTGTGGTAGATAAGTTCACACGTGAAGCTAACTCACTAATTGCGATGCGCCCTTCACGTTGCAGAATGTCTAAAATCAGGCGATCAATACGGTCTAATTTACGCATAGATTATTCCCTTTTATTTTAATTTTTCCGCGATAAAAATATTAAATTACCTAGATTATAGCCATAAAACAGTCAAAAAAACTATTGAAGCAAAAATATACTAGTTAAATAAACTAGTGAGCGAGAGGGACCTATTATGCGCGTCATCGTTTTAGGAAGTGGTGTTATTGGTGTAGCAAGTGCTTACTATCTTGCGCAACAAGGTGCCCAAGTGACTGTACTTGATCGTCAGTCTGGTCCAGCAAAAGAAACCAGTTTTGGTAATGCTGGGCAAATCTCGCCAGGATATTCAACACCTTGGGCTGCACCAGGGATTCCATTCAAAGCAGTAAAATGGATGTTCCAACATCATGCACCACTTGCCATTAATATAGATGGCAGCATGTGGCAGCTTCAGTGGATGGCACAGATGCTGAAAAACTGTAATCCTCAAAGTTATGCGGTCAACAAAGAACGCATGATGCGTGTGGCGGAATACAGTCGTGATTGTTTGCGTCAACTCAGAAGTGAAACAGGTATTCATTACGAAAATCGTTCCAAAGGTACCTTACAGGTATTTCGTAATGAAGCGCAGCTTGAAGCAGTGCAACGTGACATTCAAGTACTGAAAGAATGTGGTGTTGATTTTAATTTACTCAATGCTCAAGAACTGGGCAGTGTAGAACCAGCATTGGCACACACCGATAAATTAGTCGGTGGTTTACATTTGCCGAATGATGAAACGGGTGATTGTTATTTATTCACCAATGCCTTGGCGAAAGTAGCGCAGGACTTAGGTGTCGAATTTAAATTCGATCAAAATGTTGAGCAACTGATCGTAGAAGGTGATGAAATCAAAGGTGTGATGGTCAATGGTGCGATTTTAACGGCTGATCGTTTCGTACTTGCCTTTGGTAGTTATTCACGCGATTTCTTAAAACCATTGCAATTGAATCTGCCAGTTTATCCAGTGAAAGGCTATTCATTGACGATTCCAATTGTGGAACCAAAATTTGCTCCGCAATCAACGGTTTTAGATGAGACGTATAAAGTCGCGATTACACGTTTCGACCAACGTATCCGTGTGGGTGGTATGGCGGAATTAAGTGGCTTTAACTTGGGCTTAAATGATGATCGTCGTGCAACTTTGGAAATGGTCACCCAAGACTTATTCCCAGGTGGTGACTTACAACAAGCATCATTCTGGACAGGTCTACGTCCAATGACACCAGACAGCACACCGATTATTGGTGCAACCAAATATAAGAACCTATTCTTAAATACTGGTCATGGTACTTTAGGTTGGACCATGGCATGTGGTTCAGGCAAATTGATTAGTGATTTGGTGATGAATCATCGTACTGAGATTAGTACGGATGGCTTATCGATCCAGCGTTATTCACACGCGGCATAATTTGATTATACAAGGAAGTTCATTATGCCTCGCCCAATTACTGCGGTCATCCATACTCAGGCTTTGCGCCAAAATCTTGAGGTCGTGAGAACTTCTGTTCCAGACAGCAAGGTGTTTGCAGTGGTCAAAGCCAATGCCTATGGACATGGAATCGAACGAGTTTACGATGCTTTAAAAACTGCAGACGGCTTCGCATTGCTTGATATAGATGAAGCGAAACGTTTGCGTGCATTAGGTTGGACTGGTCCAATTCTATTGCTGGAAGGAATTTTTTCGCCACAGGATTTATTTGACTGCGCTGAATATCAGTTGAGTTTCACGGTACATAGCGAGCATCAAGTCGAATGGATACAGCAGCATATCTATCCAGCCCAGTTTAATATTTTCTTAAAAATGAACAGTGGCATGAACCGTCTAGGTTTCAAGCCTCAACAATACCGAAAAATCTGGCAACATCTGCAACGCCTCAATAATGTTTCCAACATCACCCATATGACGCATTTCTCTGATGCTGATGGCGAACGTTTTGGTCAAGCTGGGGTTGAATATCAACTCGCAGAATTTGAAAGCACCATTCAGGACTTACCTGGCGAAAGATCGGTGAGTAATAGTGCTGCCATTCTCAGATATCCCTCGCAAGTACACTCCGATTATGTCCGTGGCGGCATCATGCTCTATGGCAGCTCTCCCGATTATCCGAAGCATAGTATCCAAGATTGGGGACTTGTACCGACCATGAGTTTGCGCAGTGAATTGATCGCGATCCAGCAGTTAAATGCCAATGAAAGTGTGGGTTATGGTTCAAGTTTCGTAGCTGCACATGCAATGACGATTGGTATTGTCGCGTGTGGTTATGCAGATGGTTATCAGCGTACCTCTCCTACAGGCACACCCGTGTTAGTCAATGGAATCCGTACTCGAACCATTGGGCGAGTCAGTATGGATATGTTGGCAGTCTATTTAACGCCAGTTCCGAATGCTGAAATTGGCAGTGAAGTTGTGCTTTGGGGAACATCAAAAACAGGACAAATTCTCTCTATTGATGATGTTGCAGCAGCCTCAGGCACAGTTGGCTATGAACTTATGTGTGGCGTAACTGCACGAGTTCCATTTATCACTCAAGACTAAGGAAGTCATCATGTCACATTCAGATATCCAGAAAATCAATAGCACCGAAGTGATGAGTGCAGTCACGGTTTTTAATCAGGTGGTGTATCTATCAGGACAAGTGCCTAAAAATCCTGATTTAGATATCGAAGGACAAACGCGTGATGTATTGGCAACGATCGAGCAATTGTTAGCCTCCGCAAATAGCGATAAATCACGTTTACTTTCGGTACAGCTTTTTCTGAAAGACCTAGCTGATTTTCCTAAGGTCAATGCGATCTATGTTGATTGGTTAAAAGACTGTGTGGCGCCATCACGCGCTACGATTCAAGCTGATTTGGTCAATCCAAATTGGTTAATTGAAATTGCAGTGATTGCAGCACAAAAATAAAGCGAATCGCTTTATTTTTGTTTAAATGAGATTAAAAAAGAAGAAAAGTAACGTATTTGTCATAGATAAAAGTAAGGCAAATACGTATTTTCTTGCAGTCAAAATGAATGGGTCATTTATAAAGGACAGCTGGTTAAGCTCATAAATTAGCGACCGATTCATTTTAGGAAGTAGTAAAAAGGAACTTTTTTATGACGGTGATACATAATCAGTCTTCAGGTGATGATGCACCTCAAGACTTACAACGAAAACTTTCCAATCGCCATTTGCAATTGATTGCCATTGGTGGCGCGATTGGGACTGGACTGTTCATGGGTTCAGGAAAAACCATCTCCCTTGCTGGTCCATCAATCTTGTTTATTTACATGATTATTGGTGGCATGTTCTTCTTTTTGATGCGAGCACTCGGTGAATTGTTGCTTGCCAATTTACAGTACAAATCTTTCGTCGATATGGCACACGATCTGATTGGACCGTGGGCTGGATATTATTTGGGTTGGACCTATTGGTTAGGTTGGGTCTTGGTCGGTATTGCGGACTTAGCTGCTGTGATTAATTATCTTGGTTTTTGGCTGCCTGATGGAACGACCTTTACTCCAATAGGACAGGCGCTGATTAGTGCGGGCTGCGTATTATTCGTTTTGGCCTTGAATTTACTTACGGTCAAATTGTTTGGTGAAGTCGAGTTCTGGTTTGCACTGATTAAAATCTTGGCGATTATTGGTTTGATTGGGGTTGGGGGCTATATGATTTTTAGTCACTTTACCGCACCTCATGGCACAGTGGCTTCACTCAATAATATTTGGTCGCATGGTGGTATGTTCCCGAAAGGTGTTGATGGCTTCTTGGCTGGTTTCCAAATTGCCGTTTTTGCCTTTGTCGGAGTGGAGCTGATTGGAACCACGGCGGCAGAAACCAAAGACCCACATAAGAATCTTCCCAAAGCGATTAATGCGATTCCGATTCGTATTATTTTGTTCTATGTCTTAGCTTTATTGGTGGTGATGGCTGTGATACCGTGGGATCAAATTCGCGCAGATAAAAGCCCATTCGTTGAGTTATTCCTGAATGCGGGGATTGTGACCTCAGCGATCATCATGAATTTAGTGGTGTTATCTTCGGTGATGTCGTCGATGAACAGTGGTGTTTTCTCTACCAGTCGTATGTTGTTTGGTCTGTCTAAAGATGGTCAGGCGCCAAATTCATTTAGTCGCTTATCCAAAAGTGCAGTGCCAGCAAATGGTCTGATCTTCTCATGTGTATTTATCATGGGTGGAGCTGTGCTTCAGTATTTTGTCCCGAACACCATGGAAGCCTTTACTTTGGCAAGTTCGCTCTGTGTGATCCTGTTCATTAGCGTATGGAGCCTGATCATGGTTTGCTATATCCGCTATCGCAAATTACGTCCAGAGTTACATGAACAGTCTAAATTTAAAATGCCAGGCGGCGTGTTCATGTCTTATGTGGTGATCGCATTCTTGTTGTTCACTTTGGTGATTTTGGCACTCGAACCTGACACGCTGAAAGCGCTGTATGTGAGTCCGTTGTGGGTGGTGATTTTAGCGGTGACCTATCAAGTATTATACAAACCACGTATGCGTAAACTTGGACGTGAATTGGCTTAATCGATTCATTTGCATCTCCCATAAAAAGAGCTGATCTAACCAGATCGGCTCTTTTTATATCTACGCTGAGAAGTATTAATCAACCAATAAATGCTGATATTTATCTGCCTGTTTACGTAAATAATCCCAGACCAGTTTAATCCGTGGCTCATGCTGTAAATCTACAAAGGTAAGCATCCAGAATGTATGATTAAAACGTACTTGTTCAGCTAAAACATCCTGAAGTTCAGGTTTATCATGGGCTAAAAATTTCGGCAAAATTGCTAATCCAGCACCTGCACTTACTGCGATTTGCTGTGCCAAAATACTGCTACTGCGAAAATTTGCAGTGAGTTTTAAGGGTAAGCGTTCTAGACAATATAGCTCAGGGCTATAGACCAAATCATCAATATAATTAACAAAACGGTGTTGGGTTAAATCCTCTAATCCACGAATTGGTGGATGTTGTGACAGATAGTTTTGACTGCCATAAATCTTTAATGAGTAATCTGACAGTCGCGTGATGATATAAGGTCCAGACGTTGGTCGATCAATAGACACCACAATGTCCGCTTCACGATGCGAGAGCTTAATCATCTTTGGCACAGGAATCAGGTCAATCGTGAGCTGAGGATAGTGAATCGAAAACTCTGCTAATAGTCGTGCAAGAAATGCGGTACCAAATCCTTCAGGTGTGCCAATTCGCACACGACCTTGCAAAGGTTGATGCGGTTTCTCAATCTGAAGGAATGCCTGTTCCATTTGTTCAACCTGCGGAACAAGAGCTAATCCTTCCATCGTTAGTTCATAACCTGATGCTTCACGCTTGAACAGAGTCATGCCTAAAGCCTGCTCTAATGCTTGAATCCGTCGAGCTACGGTACTGTGTTCCACGCCAATAATGCGTGCTGCATTGGTCAGAGTTTTGGTTCTCGCTAAAACCAGAAAAAACTGTAGATGATCCCAATCCACTTTCATTGTTATTGTCATCCCTGTGCATATTTGCACATCAATCGTGCATGAATTTGCGTTGGTGGTCAAAGCATTCTTTGCTAGTCTCAAACAAATGTTAAAAAAAGAAAATACGACGAATCGCTATTTTCGAACATCTGAACACAATAAAAATAGGCCTATGGAGAGGTTATGAATACAATCCAGAAAATCGAGCTGGACACAGCTAAGCTACTCATTAATGGACAGTTGATCGAGTCTGAAACCCAACACTGGCAAGATATCGTCAATCCTGCGACACAGGAAGTCATCGGTCGTGTGCCTTTTGCAACAGTGCAGGAAGTGGATGCAGCGATTCAAGCTGCACAAGATGCTTTTGCCACTTGGCGTCAAACACCGATTCAAGCACGTATGCGCATTATGCTGAAGCTACAAGACTTGATTCGTGCCAATATGAAAGAGATCGCGAAAGTACTGACCGCTGAGCAAGGCAAAACCTTAGCCGATGCAGAAGGTGATATCCAGCGTGGCTTAGAAGTGGTTGAGCACGCTTGTTCTGTCGGTACCTTGCAAATGGGCGAGTACATCGAAGGTGTAGCACGTGGTGTAGATACCTATACTTTGCAACAGCCTTTGGGTGTTTGTGCGGGCATCACTCCATTTAATTTCCCAGCCATGATTCCATTGTGGATGTTCCCGATGGCGATTGTTTGTGGCAATACCTTCGTACTCAAACCCTCTGAACAAGACCCATTAACCACGATGATGTTGGTCGAACTTGCGATTCAAGCAGGTGTACCTGCTGGTGTGTTGAATGTGGTTCATGGTGGCAAAGAAGTAGTCGATCGTCTCTGTACACATCCACACATTAAAGCGATTTCCTTTGTCGGTTCAACTGCGGTGGGTACGCATGTGTATAACCTCGCAGGGCAACATGGCAAACGTGTGCAATCGATGATGGGTGCAAAAAACCATGTGGTAGTGATGCCTGATGCTAATAAAGAACAAACCCTCAATGCTTTAGTCGGTGCGGCTTTTGGTGCTGCAGGACAGCGTTGCATGGCACTTTCAGTTGCTGTGATGGTGGGTGAAAGTAAGCAATGGGTTCAAGAGTTGGTTGAAAAAGCCAAAACCTTGAAAGTTAATGCAGGACATGAGCCGAATACAGATATCGGACCTGTCATTTCTCAACGTGCCAAAGCGCGTGTGATTGATTTGATCAATAGTGGTGTCGAGCAAGGCGCAGAGCTGTTACTCGATGGTCGTGATGTGCAAGTTCAAGGTTATGAGTCAGGTAACTTTGTCGGAGCGACCATTTTTAATGGCGTGACCACAGACATGCGCATCTATAAAGAAGAAATCTTTGGCCCTGTATTGGCAATTATTTCTGTTGATACTTTGGAAGAAGCGATTGAGCTGATCAATGCCAATCCATTTGGTAATGGTGTTGGACTCTTTACTCAAAGTGGTGCGACAGCACGTAACTTCCAAAACTTAATTGATATTGGTCAAGTGGGGATCAATATTCCAATTCCTGTGCCAGTGCCATTCTTTAGCTTTACAGGTTCGCGTGGTTCAAAGCTAGGTGATTTAGGCCCTTATGGTAAGCAAGCGGTACAGTTCTATACGCAGACCAAAACCATTACCAGTCGTTGGTTTGAAGATAGCCATGAAGTTGGCGGTGTAAATACCACCATTAGTTTACGTTAAGGGGGAATCAGGGATGAATATCGCCTTTATCGGTCTTGGAAATATGGGTGGCAGAATGGCCCATAACCTGCTCAAAGCAGGACTTACAGTCTATGGTTATGATCTCAGTGAAGTGGCGAATCAGCACTTTGCTGAAGCGGGTGGTGTGGTCTGCGACAGTCCACAAGCAGCAGCCCAACAAGCAGATGTGGTGATCACCATGTTACCAGCAGCTAAGCATGTCAAAGAGGTTTACCTCGGTGAGGAGGGCGTGTTGGAAGTCTTGAAGGCAGGGGCATTGTGTATTGATAGCAGTACCATTGACCCGCAGACCATCAAAGATATCGCTGCGCTTGCGCAAACTAAAAATATTCACATCTGTGATGCGCCTGTGTCGGGTGGCACCATTGGCGCGCAAGCAGGTACTCTCACTTTTATGGTGGGTGCCAATGATCAGACCTTTGAGGAAGTCAAACCTGTGCTCAGCCACATGGGCAAGAATGTTATACATTGTGGTGATGTTGGCGCAGGACAAATTGCCAAGATTTGCAATAACTTGATTCTTGGAATCTCGATGGCTGCTGTGGCAGAGGGCATGGCATTGGGTGCCAAATTGGGGATTGATCCGCAAGCATTGGCGGGTGTGGTGAACACCTCAAGTGGTCGTTGCTGGAGTTCAGAGATTTGTAATCCATGGCCACATATCAATGAAAATGCACCTGCTTCACGTGGCTATCAAGATGGTTTTGCGACACAACTGATGCTGAAAGATTTAGGTCTCGCGGTCGAGGCAGCAGGTCAGGTCAAACAACCTATTTTGTTAGGTGGCATGGTACAGCAGATGTATCAGCAGATGTGTATGCGTGGAAATGCGCATTTGGATTTCTCCAGCATTATCCAGCAATACCTACCAGACTAAGTTTAAACATCAAGCCATTGGATGGCTTGTAAACCAATAAATGCAACTCTGTCGTAAATAACTACAAATCCAGACTGAGGGAATAGAGATGTTGAATTATAAAGATGTGGCAAACGCATTTGATTTTGAAAATACGGCTCAACACATGTTGTCAGGTTCGTTGGATGCACTCAATGCATGCTTTGAGTGTTGTGACCGACATGTAGACGGTGAAAAAGTTGCTTTGTACTGGCAAGGCAAAGATGGGCGTAAGGAACAATATACCTTTGCGCAATTCAAACAGTGGTCCAGTCAATTTGCTAATTTTCTAAAATCACAAGGTGTACAGGCAGGTGATCGTATTTCGGGTTTATTACCACGAACGCCTGAACTGATCGTGACGATTTTAGCCGCATGGCGAATTGGAGCCGTATATCAACCGCTGTTTACTGCTTTTGGGCCGAAAGCGATTGAGCATCGTATTCAACTTGCACAAAGCAAGTTAGTCGTCACGGATGTGGGCAATCGCAGCAAGCTCGATGAAGTTGAACAATGTCCAGCTATCGTGACCGTTGCTGATACAGAAGGTGCAGTGCTCAAAGCCAGCGATTTTAATTTTTGGCAGGAGTTGAATCAGCAGTCTGATCAATGTGAATTAGTCATGCGTAATTTGCATGATCCATTCTTATTAATGTTTACCTCAGGTACCACTGGACCTGCAAAACCGCTCGAAGTTCCACTAAAAGCCTTGATTGCATTTGGTCGCTACATGCAAGATGCAATTGGCTTAACTGAAGATGATGCTTTTTGGAATATTGCTGATCCGGGTTGGGCCTATGGTTTGTACTATGCGATTACGGGGCCATTATTCTTGGGACATGCGACGTTGTTTTACGAGGGTGGATTCAGTACGGATAGTTTGTGTCAAATCGTCAAGGATTATCAAATCACCAATTTGGCAGGTGCACCAACGGCCTATCGTATGATGATGGCTGCTGATCCAGCACAAATGGCGCCGTTAAAAGGTCAGTTCCGTGTGGTCAGTAGTGCAGGTGAGCCACTGAATCCAGAAGTGATTCGCTGGTTCAAACAAGTTTTAGATGCGCCGATTTACGATCATTACGGACAAACTGAAGTGGGTATTGTGGTCTGTAACCATCACGGTTTAAGCCATGAAATACGTGCGGGTGCGGCAGGTTTTCCAAGTCCGGGTTATCGGGTTGCCGTGGTCAATGAACAAGGTGAAGAGCTTCCGCCAGACACCGCCGGAATTTTAGCGGTGGATATCAGCCAGTCGCCAATGATGTGGTTTGGTGGTTATAAAGAAAGCCGTAAATCACCTTTTGTTGGCAATTATTACTTAACAGGCGATACCGCTGAGTTACATAGTGATGGCAGTATGAGTTTTGTGGGACGTAGCGATGATGTGATCACCACATCTGGTTATCGCATCGGTCCATTTGATGTTGAAAGTGCTTTGCTTGAACATGATGCGGTGATTGAAGCTGCGGTGATTGGTGTGCCTGATCCAGATCGTACCGAACTGGTTAAAGCCTTTGTGATTTTAGCGGCAGGCGTACAGTCTACGATTGCTTTGGCAGAAGAATTAAGCCAATTTGTGAAAAAACGTCTTTCTGCGCATGCATATCCACGTCTAGTGGAGTTTGTCACCGAGTTGCCGAAGACGCCGAGTGGTAAAATCCAACGTTTTTTATTGCGTAATCAGGAAATTGCTAAGCAACAAGCAAAAGCAGGGTAAGGGAAATAACAATGCAATTTACCGAAGAACAATTGTTAATTCGTGATATGGCGAAAAGTTTCGCCCAAGAACAAATCAAACCGAATGCCAGTGATTGGGATCGAGATGGCACCTTTCCCAAAGCTGCGTTAGCACAGATGGGGCAGCTTGGTTTTATGGGGATGCTCGTCCCAGAGCAATGGGGTGGGTCAGATACTGGAAATTTGGCATATGTATTGGCACTCGAAGAAGTTGCAGCTGCAGATGGTGCGACCTCGACCATTATGAGCGTGCATAATTCGGTGGGCTGTGTACCTATTTTAAAGTTTGGTAATGACGAGCAAAAAGAACGCTTTTTAAAGCCCTTAGCCCAAGGCGAAATGATCGGAGCCTTTGCTTTAACCGAACCACATACCGGTTCGGATGCTGCAGCCATCAAAACCCGCGCAGTTAAAGATGGTGATGATTATATTCTGAATGGTGCAAAGCAGTTTATTACTTCTGGTCATAATGCAGGGGTGATTATCGTCTTTGCCGTGACTGATCCAAGCGCAGGTAAAAAGGGTATTAGTGCCTTTCTCGTGCCACGTGATACACCCGGGTATGAGGTCATTCGTGTCGAAGAGAAATTAGGTTTACATGCTTCGGATACCTGTCAGATTGCTTTGACCGATGTACGTGTGCATAAAAGTTTGATGCTGGGTAAAGAAGGTGAGGGTCTGAAAATTGCACTCGCCAATTTGGAAGGTGGTCGTATCGGGATTGCAGCACAAGCAGTGGGTTTGGCGCGTGCAGCTTTAGAAGAAGCCACGCACTATGCCAAAGAACGTCTGACATTTGGTAAACCAATTTTCGAGCATCAAGCGATTGCCTTCCGCCTTGCCAGTATGGCAACAGAGATCGAAGCTGCACGACAACTGGTTCATTATGCTGCACGTCTCAAAGAAGCGGGTCAGCCTTGTTTGAATGAAGCATCGATGGCCAAATTATTTGCTTCTGAAATGTCAGAGCGTGTTTGTTCAAGTGCCTTACAGGTCTTTGGTGGTTATGGCTATCTGAAAGATTTTCCAATCGAGCGAATTTATCGTGATGCACGAATTTGTCAGATTTATGAAGGTACTAGCGATATTCAACGTTTAGTGATCGCACGTAGTCTATAAAACTCAAACAAGGATTGAATGATGCAGTGGCAAACTATTTTATTGGAAAAGCGTAATGGTGTAGGGTTAATTACCCTCAATCGTCCTAAAGCTTTAAATGCGCTAAACAGTGAATTGATCAGTGAAGTGAATCAAGCCCTCGACCAACTGGAAAAGGATCGTGAGATTGGTTGTATCGTATTGGCAGGTTCAGAAAAAGCTTTTGCAGCCGGCGCGGATATTAAGGAAATGGCACAGCTAAATTTTCCTGATATTTATTTTGATGATTTTTTCCATCTTGCTGATCGTATTGCCCAACGCCGTAAACCTTTGATTGCTGCGGTGAGTGGCTATGCTTTGGGTGGTGGTTGTGAATTAGCACTGATGTGTGACTTTATCTACTGCGCTGAGAATGCCAAGTTCGGCTTACCTGAAGTGACTTTGGGCGTAATTCCAGGAATTGGTGGAACACAACGTTTAACTCATGCCATTGGTAAAGCCAAAGCCATGGAAATGTGCCTCACCGCACGACAAATGGGTGCAGTAGAAGCTGAGTTAAGTGGTTTGGTTGCACGTGTATTCAACAAAGAAGACCTACTCGAACAAACCCTACAAGCCGCTGAACAAATTGCGACACGTTCTCTGACCGCAAACATGATGCTGAAAGAAACCATTAATCGAGCTTTCGAAGTCAATTTGACCGAAGGATTACGATTTGAACGACGCATGTTCCATTCTATTTTTGCCACTGCAGACCAAAAAGAAGGCATGCAGGCGTTTGTTGAAAAGCGGCAGGCAAATTTTAAAAATCAATAAGAGATCAATAAAATGAACAAAGAAAATCACTTAATGATTGAGCAACAAGGTGGTCTAGGCATGATCACTTTAGATCGAGTGACACATCTGAACGCACTATCGCTTGAGATGATTGAGGGGATTCGAGCCCAACTTGAGCTTTGGCGAGATGATGCTGCTATCCAAGCGATTTTAATCAAATCGAACAGCCCGAAAGCCTTTTGTGCAGGAGGCGATATTCGCTATCTGTATGACAGTTATAAACTGGGCACGACAGATCATCAGGGGTATTTTAGTGCCGAATATAAGATGCTCACCACCCTACGTGAGTACCAAAAACCTGTCATCGTTCTGCTCGATGGTTATGTGCTTGGTGGTGGTTTTGGCTTAGCGCAAGCCTGCCACATCATTGTGAGTAGTGAAAAATCACGCTTTGCCATGCCTGAAACAGCGATTGGTTTTTTCCCAGATGTCGGCGCTACTCATTTCCTATCGCGCTTGGATGACATAGGCGTGTATATGGCGATTACAGGTGAGCAAATCAGTAGCAGTGATGCCCTTTATTTGGATTTGATTGACTACCATGTACCGAGCGAAAGACTGCAAGCCTTGCAAGATGCCTTGGTTGCAGAAAACGATTTAAGCCAACAAAACATTGAACATATTGTGAGTTGCTTTATCACCCGCCCAGCAGAAAGTGAATTGAAACAGTATGCTGAAGCGATTCGTAAACATTTCGGTTTTCAACATTTGGATGAGATTGAGCAAAGTCTTGAAAATGAACAAGATGAGCAGTTAAAAGCATGGGCAAGCAAATTACTGCATCTACTGCAACAACGCTCATTCGTAGCAAAACAAACTAGTTTGAAACTACAACATCTTGGACGTGGGCTTTCCTTACAGCAATGTATGCAACTAGAGCGTGATTTGCAGGATATTTGGTTTGAGCATGGAGACTTTATTGAAGGCGTGCGTGCACTGATTGTCGATAAAGACAAACAACCGCAATGGCAACAAGCCAATCCTGAACTAGAGCAAATATTAGAAAAGCTGAGCTAAGTACGGCTCATCCGATTGTTATCACAAAGGAGAAATACAAACAGGACGTAGACTTTTGATCAAGCATGATCATCAGCATAAAAATTCAGAATAAAAATTTCCAAGAAAGGAAAATGAAAATGCAAACATTACATGGAAACGGTTCAAATCCTAAAAAGTCATCACATCGTTTGGCGGGTATCTCCAGTATGGTGGGTACCACCATCGAGTGGTATGACTTTTTTATTTATGGTGCAGCGGCGGCACTGATTTTCAATAAATTATTTTTCCCTAATCTTGATCCGCTTACAGGCGTACTCGCAGCATTTGGGACCTATGCAGTAGGCTTTATCGGACGACCTTTAGGTGGTTTAGTGTTTGGGCACTTTGGTGACAAGATTGGTCGTAAGTCCATGTTGTTACTGACTTTGATGCTGATGGGCATTCCAACGGTATTGATTGGATTGTTGCCTACCTATGAATCAATCGGCTATTGGGCTGCGATTTGCTTGGTCATCTTGCGTTTTATCCAAGGTATGGCAATGGGTGGAGAGTGGGGCGGGGCTGTGCTCATGGCTGTTGAACATGCACCTGAAGGTAAAAAAGGATTTTGGGGTAGTTTGCCTCAAGCCAGTACAGGTGGCGGTTTAATGCTGGCCTCAATTGCTCTAGGATTGGTGTCCTTACTGCCTGAACAAGCATTGTTTAGTTGGGGTTGGCGTATTCCATTTCTCGCAAGTATCGTATTACTGGCTGTAGGTTGGTATATCCGTGTCAAAGTACCTGAGTCACCTGACTTTGAGAAAGTCAAAGAGCAAGCTGAGAATATTAAAGTTCCTGCGTTACAGGTCTTCAAACAACATCCAAAACAGTTGATTACGATTATTGTGGCACGTGCTGCTGAAAACGCATGGTTTTACATTGCATCAACATTCACCTTGGCTTATACCACGACTCAACTTGGAATCCCTCGACAAGAGATTTTGTTCGCTACCATTTGTGGTGCAGCAGTCATTCTATTTATGACCCCATTGTGTGGACATCTGTCAGATCGGGTTGGTCAACGCAATATGTTTATGTTTGGCTTATGCGTGTTGGCAGTATTTAGCTATCCATTCTTTAGTATGCTCAATACCAAAGACCCTGTACTGGTGTGGACTGCGATTGTATTGGCAATTGGTGTGGTGTTCCCGATTATGTATGCGCCGCAAGCACAATTATTCGCGCGTCAGTTCCCTGCTGAAATTCGCTATAGTGGTATCTCGATTTCAGTGCAGTTGGCAGGTGTATTGGGTGGTGGTATTGCACCGTTGATTGCAACCAAGTTGTTGAGTGTCGGTGGTGGCAATCCATATTTGATTATGATTTATATTGGTTCGATGGCGATGATAGCAATTATTGCGACAACTTTTATGCCGCGTGACCGAATTGCTCAAACTTATCAGCAATCAAATGAGCTAGATTTAAAAACGAAGATTACTGAACAATCCTAGTTTGCAAAATCCATAGATAAGAAAAAAGCCCTAATCTTTCGACTAGGGCCTTTTAAATTTGGAGCGGGAAACGAGACTCGAACTCGCGACCCCAACCTTGGCAAGGTCACCGAGATTTATTCCATTAAATGACGCTAATTATAAGTATATGATTTAATTGATAGTATGTGTTTTTTGGTGGAGTAAAATTTTTAGTAATTTAGATCATTTAAGGGTATTTTGGTCACTTTATTTTAGACATTTTAGTTTGTAAAAGTCACCTATTTTTTGATACTGATTTTCATGAGAAATAACAATATTATATGATTTAATATAATGATTCTTAATCCTCATGAAAATGTTTTATATTCAATTCAATAAATGAATATTATGCTCAATCCTATTTTGGATCATTTGGATAGTTTCTGCTTGAATTTGTCCAGGTAATAGATCATGAGCGATATTGCTGAATCGGATTGCAACCTTACAAATCGAACTAATAATTTCATCGACTTCTTGGGCAGAAAGTTCCGCTTCCTGAGTACCAAGTTTTACAAGAGCTTGTCGAGGAATATCCAGTGCCTCACCCATGATATCCATTTGATGATATCCACCTGGCCCTTCACAGAAAGTAACATCATAGGCAGGGGAGAGTTTCCATTGCCCATTTTGGGACATCAGAAATGAAAAGTTTTTGCAATGATCATCTCGATTATTGAAGACTACATTGAAAACAGCTCGCTTGAATGCAATTGCTTTTTCGCGAACATCATTGGTGCAAAAGTGTGCAGCGCGAAGAAAGTTACTGTAGTCTAAACTCCCTGGTGATTTAAAATCAGCTCCGGTGAAGGCAGCTAAACTTTGCATAGGGATACGCATACCTTCATGGCGGTCAAATCTTTTTGATGCAAATGCGGTTAATCCATTCGGAAGAGTAAAATATTGAGTATCAGGGGTGTCAATATGACAATGACGCAAACATTCTGCATAGACAGCTTCAATTGCACAAACTTCAGGATGCTCTTGCTGAGCGGGAAATTTGATCAGCCATGCTTCATGTTGATGTGAGCTAACTGTTGAGAATTCGTTGGTGACAGGATCACGGTAGACGAGCGCTTTTGGCCTTGCACCTTGTGGAGATCCACCCATAATTAATAAATGCTGTAAAAATTCTGCACCTTCTCCTTTGAGAACTTCCTGAACTTCTTGAGCGAGTTTAATCAGTGGAATATTTTCAGTTAATGCTAACTCAGGTGCTGAAGGTTCAAAGGATAATGCCCCCATTGCATGTGTATTAATATACGTGAGTCGTTCTAATGGCCCAATCCGTGCTGGATTGAGTCCATTTTTTTTAAATAAGCGATCCATAAGAAGCATGCCCCAACCATCGGGTAGGGCATCATATATAGGACCTGGCAATCCCATTTGATGTGTAGGAAAGTTCGTTCTTAATGAGTCACCTTTTAATGGAAGTAGGTAAGAGGAAAGTTCTAAACCTTTACTGATCGCTTCTGCACTGTATTCAAAGGCGATTAATGGCCGACCTGTGATTGCGGTTGAGGAGACCAGTGTACCCCAAAGCCAATATTCACCCCATCCATTGTAGTAAACATTAAGTTTTTTGAGCATGCACTTATTTCCTTTTGATACGTTGGCGAGCCGTATTGCTCTCATAGCGGAGAATGTCATTTACACTGTTTAAATGAGGTTTGAAGAGTTCCTCTAATTCTTTTAATCGGCCCAATACCATGGCAACGCGTACTAAATTTTCAAATGAAACATTTCGACCAGCTTCCAGATTAGATACTGTATTCACACTAATACCAGCACGTGTAGCGACGTCTGCCTGAGTCATTTCTAGATAAAGTCGTTCTTTGCGAAGCCTTTCACATAATAAAGTAACAACCTCTTCAGGTTTTTTGAATTTTAAATCCATAATATTGGGTCTTATATCTATATATATCTATTAAAACACAAAATAATGGATTTATAAAATAAGCCATTTGATCGGTAAGGAGGGTGCTTAATTGGCCTGATTAGATCTTATTAGATTAAAGAAGTCTAATTAGACATTTACAATCTAATAGAGCCTAACAACCTGCTTTAAGCTCAATCAGTTTCGCCTGTTGTCGCGAGGAACCGGTATTTGCTATCAGGTTAATCTGGAATATCTGGTACAAGTGGTTTGGAGCAATGAGGTCGATGGGCAGCGCTTTGCCTTGCCTGATACCTTAATTTAGTACCGATTCACAATTTATTCATCATATTCTGAAAATATTGCTTCAATTTCATCCCACTGCGGCAATTTATACTTTTTTTATTCACTTCAAATTGTAAATCAATACTGCAAATTCTTGTTTAAATGATCATTAAATTTTGTGCTAACTTGGACAGACATTTTTGGCTAGTGGGACAAACAGTTATTGCTCTTTAAAATGATTAATTTAATCACTCACGCTTGGAAGTCTATATTAAATCATTACAGGAATGACTGGTAAACCACGAATAAGAATGCGTGGCAAACTTATCCAATAATTTGCATTAAAGATGAGAAACTATCATGAGATACATCAGTAGTTTGAATACCCCAAGTGCTTTTGCATCTTTATACTTGAAAGAGAACTTGATTCGCTCTTCCTCCTCATTCAGGCTAAAATTTTCTGTCCGTAATGCTAAATCCTGTAATGTGCTTTTGAGCTCTGTCTTGCTCTGCTGAGAGAGTTCTAAATGAAGATATTTTTTGGGAAATAGGCTATGAATAAAAGAAAGAAGTTTCTTCAGTTGCCGTTTTTCATTGAGTTCAAAAATTAACTGGGCTGAATTGGGCTGAACTTTTTCAAGATAAATTGAGTAGATCGTATGAAGCTGTTTTTTGTATTTACTTTGTACATTTGCATAACGCTCCTGAACATGTTGAATGACCTTTTTTTCCTCCTGATTGGTTGGCAACATGGTGACCAATGCATTCGGAGTTTTCCTTAAAAAATCTGTGGTAAATAACCTCGATGATTTTTTTTGGTTTACACAGGAGGTTTTCAAATGCTGGGCTCTAGCACGTAATTTTTGCGCGATTTGCAAAGGAATGGCTTCAGGTAACATAAGGTCTTGTTCTTTTTCTACTGCAAGAATGTGATGCAATAATTCAAAAGTCATCTCTGAGTCATGAGCTCCTAGCATCAGTGAATCAGGCGATTTCTGTTGACCTAGTTGAAATTGATGATCATGTTGCCTGTAACGGTCTTTAGTGAGTTGCTCAAATAAAAACTGTTTGATCGCCCGCTGCTGAACAGGATATTTAATAGAATCATCATGTTTCAGAATATTAAAATAGGCTTCTTTAGGAAGCGGGCTGTGCATTTGATTCAGCTGGTAGCTAATTGCTAGATGCATTAAATGCAGATAGCTTGAACAAGTGGTTTCAGGCGTTAGGTGCCCGGCAAAATGAGAAAGCGCATACCAGGTTTGCTGAGTATTTTTGTTTCGCAGCAATGCATAACGGATGCGTAGTTGATCATTTGGCGTATAGTCTGTAAATGCATCAGCAAGCGGTGAGTGTTTTAAAACCAGATAGAGATGATTAAATGCTGAATGACGCAGAGTATGGTAAGTAAAACTGTGTTCTCCAGAAGCAGACTGGATCAATTGTTTCAAGAGAGCATTGACTTCATTTTCGTGAGTTTCTTCTAGGGACTGTTTTAAAAATAGCGGTTGAGTAACTGATTTTCTTTGTTCTTTTAGCAGGCGTTTTCTATTCTGACTATATGTTTTAAATGCATGTAATTCATCGGCTTTAAGTAGATGATGTAAAGGAATCTTGCGGTAAGCTGAGTAGCTTTTTTGATTTTTATTGCGATTGTTGCGAATGGTGAGTATCACAGCATCTGCACCAATAAATAGATCACGTACGAAGATATTCAATGTTTCATTGATCCGTAGTCCGACTCTGAACCCCAGAATAAAAATCAGTTTAAATATATTTTTATCCTGAATTGAAATATCTTGAGTATTTTCGAGCTGCTCTAGCATGCGGTAAAAAATATGGGGCGAGATCAATGCGGTTCTGCAGATTTTTACTTGGATTAAACTATCCAGATCCACAGTGGGCGCGTTAAAAAATAATGTCTGTTTGTGATGAAACTCCTGTAGACGTTTTTGTAAAGTCTCTCTAGTTGTTTCCTTCCTTAATAAAAGCATTTCTCCATACAGATCTTCAAAATCAGCATTTGAAAATGATGAAATATCTTTGTCTTGCGTTGCCTGCAGCCAATGGACTGCAAACTGTGAAAACATGGTCTTCAGAGAACTTTGCTTGAGCGGCTGAAAATCTGCACGTATAAGCTTGCGCTTAAATCGTTGCTGCTGCTGAATAATATGATTGAGAAGGTCCAGTTGAGGTTCCGTTAATTTTGAACGTAGAATGCTCCACAGCAACAAACGCTCTAAGGCAGGAGACAGTTCTCTGGAATATAACCCTATGAGTTGATCTTTATAGTTTTTTGCACGAATGGCTTGACGTATTTCTACAAGAGTTTCTGCTATATCTGATGCGATATTGACTCTAGAGTGGGCCTGATGGTTTTCACAAGTATTCTCAACTTTAATGTTATTGGTGTGCTTTTGTTCAAACTGAACAAAATAAGCTTCTAATTGTTTTTCGAGAGGACTGGAACTGTAAATTTCATTTTTTAAGATACAAATGGACATTTGATCCAGTCCGCTGTTTTTCAGGAACTGTGTATAGTAAAAACCGTATTTTAACAGGTCTTTACAACGTAGCTTTTCCTCGGGGAAGCATTCAATAATACAAGCGTTAATCAGATGTTCTGCATCTTCAATATCCGAAAATAAATCAAACTTTTGATGTTTTAGTCTGTAGATCCAGCATTTCACAATGTCGTGTAGCACAAACGTTTTTGTATAGCTGACTGAAAAATCAGGGTCATTTATACGCTGATTACCGAAATTCCGGTTCGGGATTTCGAGTGTTACCATATGATTTAGGTTTAAAAAACTTTGAAATTTCTTTGTTTTTAAAATAATTTTTAAAAAAAATTGCAATTCGGCATGGTTATAAATGCCATTAAATAATATTGAACTGATCAAACAAAAAGCGAGGGATTGAGTTGGACTGAAGTCATTATGTTCTGTCCAGTGAGCAATCAAATTTTTGGCAAATTGAGTCACCTTTTTGCCATGTTTTAAGGTTTCAATATTTTGTAGTGGCAGAGACCTTTCGTACCTCACGGGGGCGGCAGGCACCGGATAGTGGTGATTCGATGAAAGATTAAAGCGCTTGATATATTTAGCAAATTCTATACGTGCGATTTGGTAGCTTCGGATATTTGACTTACAGTGCTCTAAAAGTCGATCGTCAACTTGTCGAAAAATTTCTGGATAATTTTCGGGTGTGAGTTCTGTGAATTTTTCGCTAAATAATTGCAAAAAAAACTTTTTTTTCTCTCTTTGCTTTTTTAATCGTTTTAGCGAGTGCGGATGTTTGCTCATGCAATAGTCATTCCTGTAAACGTAGACATGCTTTTAAGCGCTAAGATTTCGACCAGCTTGTCTTGTGCTGCTCTAATCTGATCGTAATCTATTGTCTTAAAACCTGAATAGCGGTCAAACAGTTCCTGCATAGCTTCATCATGACCAAAGATGCCATTTATTAGATCTTCATTGCAGTATTGGGCAAAAAAATAGCGAGCGAAATGGCGGGTCCAATTGCGCTGTAATGCTATTTCGGTACAGTATTTTTGAATATCAGAAAGTTCCAGATTTCGGACATATCCTTTCGAATCGTAAAATAAGAGCAAGAGACGTTCACCATCGAAGACCTCTTGGATTGCTTGTACTTGTTCTTGCGTCAAATAGGCTTTTGCGAGCTGCAGAAAATATTTCAAATACTTTAGGTAATGCTGTATTTCATCACGAAGAAAATTATTAAAAGGTAAATAGCGTCCAATGGTGCCTGAATAACGCTGCTCTTTATCTGCAACAGCCATCAATTTGTTGTTAAGGTCAATATAATCTAGACTGGGCGGGAAGGACTCACTCGGCCGTGCTGAAGTTGTCAACATGCAAATATGCCAAAGCCACATCGAATAATGATTTAAAGTCTGAAAGGGATTGAGATTATTCCTAACTTTGTGGTCAAGCTGGTAAAAAAAAGACTGGACGAATGGGAGATTCGGTACTTGCTGACTGCCAAACGTAATAGGGGATTTAAATTCCTCAATATATCCAGTGTCAAGCTGAGGGCAAACCAGATCAAGTGTTTGAATATAAATATCTAAGATATCAATAATTTTCGTTGAGAAATAATGGCATGGAGTGTAGTTATTAACATTTTCTCCAGCGAATAATTTACTTTCTAATTCATATCCTAGTTCATTCAATGTAATGTCACTGATTAAACGAGGAAGATTTTGAGTTGTTAAAGGGAAAGTAAGATCATCACTGATTCTACGTAGATAATCTTGTACATCAGAAGCAATATCAGCTTTATCCCAATTTTTTAACTGAAAGATTCGATCTAAATAAACTTTGGGTAAGGGGATGGTAAAAGAATTACCAATGTTGAGCATATATTCTTTTAATAATGCATCTTTAAATTTCGAATTATCAATACCTTGCTTGAAAAAACAGTTTTCATGACTAAAACGGATTTCTTTACTTCTTGAGCTTAGAAAGAAACGAGTTCTGAATACCAGTAGCTCTTCATAATGCGTGAAACTAAGTACTGAGAATAAAAGCAATGCATGAATTGGAGAGTTTTCTGCCCGTTCTAATAAAATTTGCATAATGTACTGTGCGGTAGGTAAATCGAAGACATGAGGATTTGACTTGCTCATTAATTCATTCTTGTTTTGATGCAGAATTCTGTTTTTGAGATTATTGATCTGAGCTGTAATAGAAGATTGCTCTAGTGGGTTGAATTCAAAATTATGGTCTTCAACTTTTTCTATAGTTTTATCCTCACGTGGTTGTTTTGCTATACCGCGTTCAAAATAAGTCTGATGTGTTTGCTCATCATCGATAGTTATTTTTGATGTTTTCCTAACATCGATTTGAGGAGGCTCCTGGGCGCTTGGATTATTTTGCCTGTGTCTTTTTTGCCGATCTGATTGCGTATGCGCATACGTATAAATAACGCGGATATTTGCCAATTGTCCAATTTGTTTTGCTGTTAATTTTGGAGTAGAACGTTCAAGTAAATTTTTATTCTCTGTTTCAGCTTTATTTAAAAACTCAAGTAGATCCTCCAACTCCATCGGGAGAGCTGGTAAGAAGTTATAAAGCCAATGGTATTCCCTTTTTCTGCAGGCTAAACGAAAACGCATACAAAGATTTGCTACGGTGGCTGCATGTTCTTTGCTATCAAGCAATTCAATACATCTAGTATTGAAAATGGCCCATTTCAGGGCATTAGCTTGATATGCTGAAGGGGTATTAATGACTGCAATAAGATAATGAACCAGAGGATATTCACTGATTGATTTTTCTATAAGTTTTTGATTTATAATATTGTTAAGTTCAATAATTTCAGTAGGTTTAATGAAGTCATTGAGTTTGATTGAATTTTGAAAACTTTCTAGCTTTGCTTCTGCCAGTGCTTGATAGAAGTCTCGAAATGGCTCAAGCTTTAATTCTTGAGTATCTTCTAAGTAACTATATCCGTTCATGATGATATTCCAGCCAGAATTTTTTCTAATGAAAGTGGACCAGCATAATTTGAAATAGAACTTACTGGACTTTGGGATTTAGATAGCCCTGATAATTCTCTTAGATGATTGATAGTTAAAACTTCCTGTCCGAAAACTTCCTGAAGATGTGCGGCTAAGTATTGTTCATTTAGCCAATGCGCGATGATATCTAAGCCATGAATTGAGTGATGTAATCCGGAACACAGTAAGGCCATTACTTCGCTTAAAGCCTGGATTGTGAATTCGTAGGAATTATTTTTCTCATAAGCTCTAAACGTAAATTCATTTTTATTCTTGTTGTAAAAATAGGCATAGATCCAGCTGAAATGACTACTAAAAAAATAGTGACCCAGTGTGTTAGTGGTAATGAGTGGAATGTCGATATTCTGTTTAAAAGCTAAATCAAGATGGTAGTTCTGTTGTTTATCACTCAATTGGAGGAATAAAGCTATCCATATTTGATATGCATGCATACATTTTGGATAACACTTTAAGTGCAGATTTTTTACAGCTACACGGTAATTTTGAATCCCCTTTTTTGATTTTGACATATTTTATTGTCTCGCAGAAAGTTTAGATCAGATCTAAATACTGATAAGTTTTTTTTAAAATTATTCTGTTAAATCAAAGGTTTTTTATTTTCCTTAAAATCTCTAAAATTAAAGTAT
>NZ_JADKPY010000060.1:0-19850 GCF_015351505.1 Acinetobacter sp. SK-43 | reverse complement strand
AGAGTAAGAAAGCTTCCAGTTTTCTAAGCTACCTATGCGGTAGTGAACGTGGAGATTCCTGCGCCTTTTGAGCAGAAGGCTTTTCTAAGCTACCTATGCGGTAGTGAACAAAATTTTCTTCATCATTCCAGCATCTTATTATTTCTAAGCTACCTATGCGGTGGTGAACCGTGTGACATTTCGGGCAATTCAATGTAAAACTTTCTAAGCTACCTATGCGGTAGTGAACAGCCCTAAATTTGAGACAATTCAAAAGATTAATTTCTAAGCTACCTATGCGGTAGTGAACAACCTATTGGCAGGCAAGGAGCTAACACCAATTTTCTAAGCTACCTATGCGGTAGTGAACGCCTTTTGAGAAAACTGATTCAAGTTCTGAGCTTTCTAAGCTACCTATGCGGTAGTGAACAAACAGGTATCGATCTGATCTCGAGCTTCTAAGCTACCTATGCGGTAGTGAACTTACAAAAGCTGTTTTGGATGAAATACGGAAATTTCTAAGCTACCTATGCGGTAGTGAACAATAATAAAGCCCCAGTGACTGGAACTCACTATTTCTAAGCTACCTATGCGGTAGTGAACACGTGTAATAAGTGCGCCGATGAGGACAGATATTTCTAAGCTACCTATGCGGTAGTGAACAATAAAATATACCTAAAATTTCAAAATAAAACATAGAGTTATTTCTAAAAAATAAAATAACTAAAGTTTTAATCTTAATTCATAAGTAATTGATTTTATTATGCTGTTAAAGAGTGCCTACAATATTGGTTTAAAACCTAGATATAGTCAAAGTTAAAATGTATGTATGGAAAAAATTATCTTCCATTAGCACATTCATATACTTAAAATCTAAAGTCTTTAGTGCTAGCAAGAGAATCAGTGTGTCAATTCATCCAGAAAACGAATTTGAATTAACTAATGATGAAATGCATCTTTATAGTCGTCAAATCTTACTTGATGGTTGGGATATTGAAGCTCAAGAAAAATTAAAATTAGCAAATGTACTGATTATTGGAGCTGGTGGAATAGGGTGTACTAGTGCGGAGCTACTCGCACGAGCAGGCGTTGGAAAAATCACGATTGTAGATGCTGATACAATTGAAATGAGTAATTTACAACGTCAAATTGCGTTCACTCCAAATCATATCGGTCGCTACAAAGCCGAAATATTAGCAAAACACTTACAAGTGATTAATCCGCACATACATGTTAGCTATAAAAACATACGATTTGATGAAACGAATGCTGATGATTTAATACAGCATCAAGATGTAGTGTTGGATGGGTGTGATAACTTTACGACACGTTATTTAGCCAATGCGATCTGTAAGAAATATCAAGTCCCTCTAATTAGCGCTTCTGCAATCGGATTTGAAGGACAAATGTTCATGGTGGAGTCAGATTCTGCTTGTTATGAATGTCTATTTCCTAAAGAAGATCACGCAAATGAGGGTATGCGTTGTGCAGAGTCAGGCGTGTTGGCAACAACTCCTGTAATGATAGCGTCATTACAAGCACATCACACATTGCTATTTCTAGGCTTGGGATTAACACCACTGAAGCAAAAGCTATTACTCTGGAATGGTTTAAATTTATCGCAACGTATTCTTAAATTTGAAAAAGATGCAAATTGTCCAGTTTGTCGGGCAACTTAAACAGTAAAGTTTCTGAAATTTGCTAAACTAATGCCATCTATGAGGCAATGAAAGATTATGAAAAGAAATATCTTATTTGATGGATTGCGTTCTGTTGCACGGATAGGTGAAACAGTGATTGTTGCTGCACAGGCAGGTGTGAAATATGCAACTGAGAAGCAAAGTAACGCAAAACTAATGCGTGAGACATTTGAGTCGCTAGGTTCTACATATATTAAATTGGGTCAGTTTATTGCAAGTACACCATCACTATTTCCTCGTGAATATGTCGAGGAATTCCAAGGGTGCTTAGATCAAACACCAACTTTACCGTTTAGCTATATCCAAGAAGTACTTGCTGAAGAGTTTGAAGGTAAAAACTTGAATGAAATTTTTAGTTTCATTGACGAAAAACCATTAGCTTCAGCTTCTATTGCACAGGTGCATGCTGCAAAACTTGTGACAGGTGAAGATGTCGTACTAAAAGTACAAAAACCAGGTGTTGAAACCATTCTTTATACTGACTTAAACGTCGTACATTGGGCGACTAAGCTATTAGAGCGTGCAGTTCCAAAAATTAAATTTGCGTCATTATCTGAAATAGTAGATGAAATCAAAACACGCATGGTTCGTGAAGTAGATTTTATTGAAGAAGCGCAAAACTTAGATGACTTTGTACAGTATCTCAATGTTTCGGGCAATCAAGCTGCAACAGCGCCAAAAGTTTATCATCAGTTTTCAACGCGCCGTGTTTTAACGATGCAACGTTTATATGGCGTATCTTTGACTGATTTTGATGTGGTAAAAAAATACGCTAAAGATCCAACTCAAGTATTAATTACAGCGATGAATACGTGGTTTGGTAGTTTAATGCTATGTAAGAGTTTCCATGCTGATTTACATGCTGGAAATTTAATGCTGCTTGAAGATGGTCGTGTTGGTTTCATCGATTTTGGGATTGTAGGTCAACTAAAGCCTGAAGTATGGACGGCTTGCATGGCATTTATGGATGCTTTACAGCATACCAATTACGCTGCGATGGCAGAAAATATGCTTAAGATGGGGATGACGCATCATAAGATCGATACTCAAGTCTTAGCAGATGATTTAGAACGGTTATTTAGTGGTGTGCTACTAGCAGACCCTCAAGAAATTTTAAGTTCCAACCCTGCTGATTTGAATGACATCATGATGGATATGATTGGGGTTGGTGAGCGTCATGGCATCAAATTCCCGCGTGACTTCGCTTTGTTATTCAAACAAATGTTATATTTTGATCGTTTCATGCGAGTTTTAGCGCCTTATACTGATATTTATGCTGACCAACGTTTGAAAATGGTTCACAATATTGAACCTGCTTCATTTCTAAAGCATTAATTAAATTATCAGTTTATTGGGTCATTATGGATGCCATTATTATAGAAGGATTAAAAGTTGATACGGTGATAGGGTGTTTCAATTGGGAGCGCCAAATCATTCAACCTTTAATGTTAGATCTAACCATTCATAATGATCTTAATCAGGCTGCACAATCTGATGAGCTAGACGATACATTAAACTATGCACAAATATGTGAACTAGCTGCTCAAGTGATTCAACAAGCAAAACCTAAGTTAATAGAGCATGCAGCACAGTTAGTTCTTGAAAAATTATTTTTAGTATTTCCCTCGATTGAGTCAATTATTATAACAATTCGTAAACCCGCAATTATTGCACAAGCCAATGCAGTAGGAATTCGCCTTGAACGCAACAGAAACGATTTTTGCGCTCGCACTGGCGAGTAATGTTCAACAGCAGCAGAATTTCACTTTTGCATATGCTCAGCTTGCGCAATTAGGAAAAGTGGAATTTTCAGCGATTTATCAAATTCCTTGTAGAGATGCCGTAGGTGCAGATTACTGGAATTCAGCATGCTTATTAAAAAGTGAGCTGACTGTGGATGTAGTCTTGGATATTCTAAAGAATCTTGAAACACAATCAGGTCGTGTTCGTCCATCTCATCATATTAGTTTGGATATAGACGTTATTGCTTGGGGGAAGGATTTAGAGCGCATGCAATTCAATCCTAAAAAATTACCATTAGCAAATGATGTTAAAATTCCATTGCTTGAATTGTGGCAGCATGAAGCATTAAATTATGATGACAAGCTACAATATCCAGTCATCAAAATATAATTTTAAAGATTACGATAATAAAAGGACTCACTTATGAAAGTCATTTTCCTGCTTACAACATTGTCATTTTTGCTTTCTGGCTGCGCAGCAATGAGTGTTGAGCAATGTAAAACTGCAAATTGGTTTAATGTTGGTGAGAAAGACGGTTCAGCAGGTCGTGAATCTAGACTTGATCAATATTATTCTTCGTGTCAAAAAGCAAACATTACTCCGAATCAAAATCTATATGAAAAGGGTTATCAGAAAGGATTGAATTTTTATTGCCGTCCAGAGACAATCTTTGATGAAGCTTTGGAAGGACGTGGTGATTATCGTGTTTGTCCGATTGAAAAACGTGATTCATTACGTACATATTATCAAGTCGCACATGAATACTACCAAGCTAATTCTGAGTTTGAACGTTCACAGACAGATATGAGTTATTATTTAAAAGAATTAGAGCGTAAAGATTTATCCGTAAAAGATCGGGATGATTACAAAAAGCGTTTATATGATTTGCGTTTAAATAGCAGTAGAGTTCAGTATCGTTATCAAGATGCAGTAAGAAATCTCGAGCGATTCAAAGCTGAGCGCGGATTACAGTAATTCATTCAAGAAAACTTGGTATATATAAATAAAACCCATTGAATAAATGGGTTTTATTTTTTGATTCAACAATTGTGATACATACATGTTGGGTTTATCAGTGTTTGAATAAATCTTATAAGCTTTTAAACGGTAATAATATGAGAAATATACTTCTTGTTTTGTCAATTCTTCCGAGTATCTTGATCACCAATCAAGCTTTTGCAATTGATGAAAAATATAGACACCAATTAGAACAATCAGGTTGTACTCAGCTGAGTGAATTGCAAGGTTGTGATATAAGAAAATCTAAACAAGAGAATATAAAAGCAGGATTTGTAGAAAATAATACACAGGATGCACTGGAAGGTAAAAGAAGTATTGAACCACAGTGGATCGCTGAAAGAACGGATGGGAAGATACTTGCTCGTATCAAAATTGATGATAAAGAGCGAGTATGGGTGAATGATTATCGAGTCATTGCAATTAAGAAAAAAGGTCAAATAACTTTTAGGCAGGGAAAAATTAATTACACGATTTTCACGGATCAGAAAAAAGGATCTGAAAGTTTCTGGTATGACCGTTACTCAAAAGATAAAGGAAAAATTGTTTTGCAATAATTAGTACTATTTTAATGAAGTGCAGGGAGTTACATCATCGCAACTCCCTGTATTACTCGAATTTTAAAGGTAATAACTTGTTTTAGTCATCAATTTTGAGATGGCCGTCATCGTGATTTTAACAGGCACAGGAAGTTCTACGCCGCCAGCATTTAATGCTGTTTCACGATGATGCAATTCATCTTCATTCATTTGTTCTAAAATTTTTCGTGAACGTTCATCATGAGCTGGAAGCTGCTGTATATGCTCTTGTAAGTGCTGGCTGACTTGACGTTCTGTTTCAGCAACAAACCCCAAGCTATATTTATCACCTGCAATGCCTGCAATTGCACCCATACCATAAGATAAACCATACCAAATCGGATTTAAAATGCTGGTATGACTGTCTAATTCTTTTAAACGATCTTCACACCATGCTAAATGGTCTTGCTCTTCATGTGCTGCTTGTTGCATTTCTTGTTTAACATGTGGAAGCTTTGCGGTCAGTGCTTGACCATGATAAAGCGCTTGAGCGCAGACCTCTCCGCTATGATTAACACGCATTAATCCCGCAACATGACGAGCATCGCTAACACATAACTGTGAAGGGGTTTCTTCTGCAGGATTGTTGCGTTGTGATGTCGTAGCACCAGGAACTAAGCTGCGTAATGCTTGGTCAAATGAATTGATCATCTTATCGAGACCTGTGTAATGACGCATATATTAATCCTCTAGAGTATGGGGAGCATTCGCTAACAGTGGATGTAAGCGCTTCAATAACCAAATTGAGAAAAAAGCACTTAAAACAGCTGTGATGATAAATAAGATTTTAATATCAATTTTTAAAATGCTTAAGATTAAAATTGAAAAAATTGCTGAACTGACCATGAAAACAGCGTTTAGAATATTGTTTGCAGCAACGACACGAGCACGATGTGAACCTGGTGAATACGCTTGCATCATGGCATATAAAGGAACGATATAAAATCCACCACTAATCCCAAGAAGGGTTACAGCAATCATGACATGGTAGTAAACCAAACCTTGAGTAAACATATCTTTTAAATTAAGAAGTTCACCAGTACGTTCAGGTACAAATGCAAGACTTGCAGCTAAGTAAAGTGCAAATACAGTCAAACCAATTGCGCCATAAGGAACCATCTTGATATTGATGTCACTGCCACCGATCTTACGGCATAGTAATGAGCCGACACCGATTCCAACCGAAAAGAAAGTGAGTAATAAGCTTACGACATTTTCAGATGCATGAAGATTTTGTTGAGTGAGTTGGGGGATTTGAGTGAGGTATGTCGCACCATAAAACCAATACCAAGAGTTTCCAAGCAGGATCATGAATACAACAGGTATTTTTTTTACATAACTCAATGTCTGAAAACTGGTTCTAATAAAATTCCAATCAATTTTTAAATCAGGAGATGCAATCTTTTGTGTAAGAATAAAGCGACTGCTTAAATAGCCTAAGCAAGCAATGGTAACAACTGTGACACTAATCCACAATAAATTACCTTCTGAAGATGCAATAACAGCACCTCCTAAGATCATGCCAAGTAAAATTGCGATAGAGGTTCCAGATTGAAACAGTGCGTTTCCTGACATTAACTCATTAGGTTTTAATATTTCAGGCAAAATGGCATATTTGATGGGACCGAAACAGGTCGAATGTGTGCCCATTAAAAATAAAGCAAAAAGCAAAAGCCATAAGTTTCCGAGTAAGAAACCTGCTGTACCAATCAACATGATCACGATTTCAAGGATTTTAATAAAACGAATTAGTTGTGAACGTTCGTATTTATCCGCGATTTGTCCTGCTGTAGCAGAGAAGAAGAAATAGGGTAAGATGAATAGCAAGGCAGCTAAATTATTTAAAGTGCTAATCGGTGCGCTTTGTTGTTGGATCCACCCATAAGTTATGACCAAAAGAAGTGCTTGTTTATATACATTATCATTCAGTGCCCCAAAAAATTGAGTGAAAAACATCGGGACAAACCGACGTGATGTCATTAAGTGGTCATCTTGTTTCATCATGTGTTAACTTCATTGTGTTTTATAAAAAAATGTGACTTACTGTAAAAATACTAGAAAATGCATGTATGATACTTTCAATGTTTGATTGGATGAAAATCAAAGATTTGAAGAAATTTTCACCCATCAAAAAAAGATAAATTAAAAATAAGTTTAGAGTTTCACATGCCATCTAAAGATAAGTTTAAACAGTCAACACTGGTTCATTCTATGCATTTAATATTTAAAATGCAGGGATTTCCTAAACTTATTTGTAGTAGTTTTATAATTAGTTCTTTTATATCAGTTGCTTGTGCTCAAGAGCAAATTGCTGATATGTCTAAAATTAATTCAATAGAGACACCATCATCTTCTGATCAAACATTACAAACTTCAGTTCCGGCTGATGTGAATGTATCGGCAACAGTAGAGCCATCGACTGTAGCTGTTTCAGAATTAGACAGTCTTGCTGCATTAAAACAACAAGAACAAACAATCAATCAAATTGAAGAATTAAAACCTATACAGTTCGATGAAAATCTAGAGGATTTGCCAGTAGTTTCAGTTGATCAGAACATGGCAAACGAAATTTATCGTGTTGCAGAAGAAGCGAAAAATGAAGCTAAAAACTATCGAGCAAATGCCACACAAACCACAGTCAATGATGTTTCTCAAGCAGAACTTATAGAAATAACAAAAGCACCTGTAAACATCAATCAATTAATGCAGGAAATTCAGGCTGATAGTAAGATTGTTGTAGAAGCAAATGAAACAGGGAGAACATTAGCTGACTTCCAAGCTAGATCTGAGCCAGCACCTGAAAAAGTTGGATTTTTTAAGAAAATTATTAATCGATTCAAACCAGAAAATATTTTAAAAACGGACAAAGTTCCTCGTATTAGTGCAGATGTATCTGGTGAGCCACCTGAATTGGCAGCAAATATCAAAGCGAAACTTTCGAGTTTTACGCAAGAATCATTTGATGATTTTGCAGTAGCTTTACCTCAATTACGTGCATTATCAAATCAAGCAGCTCAAGCTGTAGGATATTACAATGCAGAGTTTAAGTTTGAAAAAGTCAGTGAAAGTAAAGTTAAAGTCAATGTTACACCAAATGAACCTGTAATTATCAACAAGCAAAATATAGACTTTACTGGAGCAGGTGAAAATTTACCTCAGTTTCAAGTTATTCGCTTAGTTCCGATCCAAGATGAAAAAGATATTTTTAATCATGGAAAATATGAAGAGACTAAAAGCAAAATTGTCAATACTGCTACAGATAATGGTTTCTTCGATGCATACTGGCGACTCCATGATGTGAAGATTAGTCAACCAGAAAAAATTGCAGATATTAATTTAAAATATGAAACAGGCGAGCGATACAAACTTAAGAAAGTTGAATATCGCATGAGTGATCAAAGTAAGCCTTTACCACTTACTCAAAAAGTATTAGACAGTTTGGCACCTTGGAAAGAGGGTGATGATTATGCTTTTTGGCGTGTGAATCTATTAGCAAATAACTTAACGAATACACGATATTTTAACTATACCTTGGTTGACACAATTAAGCCTGATCCAATTCAACCACCTTTAGAGCTTCCTCCTGATTTGCAAGCTTTAGTCGATCAGCAACGTATTCAAGAATCTCAGTTATTAAATAGTCAACAAAAAGCAGATTTAGCTAGGCAGAAAGTCACATCCTCTCAAGAGGTTACACAAGATGTAGTTGATGAATCCCAGTTCTCTGGGGGGCAAGCTGCTCAGCCATATGCTTTGGCTAGAGCTATGCCACTTGCTCATGACCATGATGATGAAGAAGAAGAACGTCAAAAATTAGAAGAACAAACTCGTATGGAGAAAAAAATTCCTGTAGTCGTGACTTTAAATGCAGATCGATTGAATAGCTTAGAGACGGGTATTGGTTACGGAACTGATACGGGTCCCCGTATTCGTAGTCAATACAGACGTGCAATCGTAAATAAATATGGTCATGCATTTGATGCCAATATTGAGCTTTCACAAATTCGTCAATCAATCGATGGTCGTTATAGCATTCCATATAAACATCCACTCAACGATTACTTTAACTTAGTTGGTGGTTATGAGCGTGAAGAACGTGATGATATTGGTCCTGATATAAATCTATTGGTTGAATCAGCAGTTATAGGTGGAGAGCGAATCATTAAGAATCCTCTTGGTGATTGGCAACATACGATGGGTTTCCGTTATCGTCTAGATCGATTAACAAAAAAAGGTGATGTCAATGTTGACGAATTACCTGATGCATTTAAAGTTTCTGGTATCGATTCAGAACAGGAGTCATTGTTATTCGGTTATGAGGCATCGAAAACGAATGCAAACTCTCGATTAAATCCGACAAAAGGATTTAAGCAAACTTATAAAGTCGAATTGGGATCAGAATCCTTATTATCTGATGCTAACATGGCTATTTTAACTGCTGGATGGCGATTTATTTATTCATTAGGTGAAAATGAAGATCATCAGTTTGTAGGTCGTGGCGATGCTAGTTATATTTTTACCGATGATTTCAATAAAGTTCCTTATAATTTAAGATTCTTTACAGGTGGTGATCAATCATTACGTGGTTTTGACTATAAAAGCTTATCACCTGAAGAAGATGGCTATAAAATTGGTGGTCAAGCCCTAGGTGTTGGCTCATTTGAATATAATTATCAATTTAAAGATGGTTGGCGAGCAGCCATATTTTCCGATTTTGGTAATGCTTATGATAAACAATTTAGCAACCCTACAGAATATAGTATAGGTGTTGGTATACGTTGGCGCTCACCAATTGGTCCAATTCGACTGGATGTCGCTTCTGGTATATCCAACGACAATAATCCAATTCGTTTACACTTTTTTATTGGTCCACAACTTTAATAATCCTAAACAAAACCTATTCAAAGGTTAAAAAATCAGGTTGATTATGTCGGAAGTAGAACAGCAATTAACGCCTTCAAATGGACCGAAAAAACAGCGTCATACGATAAGAACTATTGTTTTAGTCCTGTTAATGACGCTTGTAGTACTTATCAGTTCATTACTTGTCATGATGTCTACGGATAAAGGCAGCCGTTTTCTACTTGATCGTGTTTTGCAAAGTCAAAAGATGATTCGTTATGAATATGAAAGTGGTAATTTACTTTCAGGAATCATTTTAAAAAATGTTCTTGTCCAACTGAAAGCTGTAGATGTTTCGCTTGATCGTGCTGATGTATCTTTGGGTTGGCGTGCAGTATTCAAAAAAGAAATACATTTAAGCCATGCTGATGTTCAAAATTTCAAAGTTATTAATAAAAAGCCACCATCAGGAAAACCATTTGCATTTGATGCAATCAAGCTTCCTTTTGTATTAAGAGTTGATGAGGCGAATTTAGATCATTTGGTCATTAAGACAACAACATCTGAAGTGAAGTTTAATGATATTTATTTGAAAGATGCCCTATGGTCAGGTACCAAATTAGAGTTTGAAGACTCACATATGGACATGGGATATTTGGCTGTAAAGAATGCGACAGGTCAGATGGATTTTAGTGGTAAATATCCGATTGACGCGAAAGCTGATCTTATTATTCCATCTCTTAAAAGTTTAGATATCAATGTCATAAAGGTAGTTGCTTCAGGTACATTAGATACGCTAAAAGCAGGTGTAGCAACGCAAACACCAGATTTGCTCACAGGCTGGACTGTTTTACATCCAGTACGTGATGGTGTGCCAATGCAGGGCGAGCTTTTATTCAAAAACTATCATTTGCCTTTATTAAAAGAACAAAAATTATTTGCTAAAGATGGTGTTGCACGTTTTAACGGTAACATCAAAAAACTTATTTTAAGTTTAGATACCGATCTTAAAGGTGAGCAAATTCCTGAAGGAAAATATAATGCTTTGATGGAAACGG
Source organism: Acinetobacter sp. SK-43 (assembly GCF_015351505.1). Lineage (NCBI taxonomy): Bacteria > Pseudomonadati > Pseudomonadota > Gammaproteobacteria > Moraxellales > Moraxellaceae > Acinetobacter > Acinetobacter sp. SK-43. The sequence goes on along the minus strand of NZ_JADKPY010000060.1, from coordinate 8,933 downwards.
ACCTTAGAAACCAGTTAAATATTCAGGATTTTAACGGTCAGGTGATGAATGGTAGCGTTTCACTAAAAGGGATTGTAAGTTGGAAAGATCATGTTGCATGGGACATTAAAGGTCGACTTGATCGACTTAATCCTAAAAATAAAATCATCCCTCAGGTAGCTCAGGACTTTTTGCCACCAACGTTGGACGCAAATCTGAGTTCAATTGGTTCTATGGAAAAAGGGTTGGCATTGAATGCCCAACTGGCTTTTGATCAATACGAGACTTGGAATGTAAAACTTAATCAAGCAAAAGCGATATCCAATAAACCTCAACCGATGCTACTTGATATTGCTTGGCAAGGAATTGATCGAGCAGTGCCATATATCGGATGGTTAAGTAGTGATAATGGTCAAACCAACATTACACTTAAAGAAGGTCAGCAAGATATCTTTGTTTCGACTACTGTAAAGCCACATGAAAAAACAGTATTGCCAACGGGTAAATATGATGCTCGCTTAGATGTTAAAGGTAGTTTGTTAGATATCGAAAATTTTCGTTATCAAGCAGAAAATGGAAGCTTATCGGGTCTAGCAAAAATTAAACTTCCGACTGAAAAACAGCAACTCTCATGGAGTGCAACGCTTAAAGCAGATAATTTCAATCCACAAACTGTAGCTACAGCTGCACCAGTAAATTTATTAAATGGACAAATTGTTGCTAAAGGTTTTGCTAAACCAAATCAGCAGATTATTCAATTTGATAATATTGATTTAAATGGTCAGTTAGCCCAATCAAATACATCTGAAAAAATTGCACTTAAAGGGAAAAGTACAGTAGCTTTAATTTTCCATGATCAAAAAAATGGTGGTGGATTTAAGAGTTATGCGGTTCAGTATGATGGTTCATTAAATGCTTTAAATCAGGCAAATGGATTATTAAAAATTGATGTTGCTGGCACACCAGATTACGTCAAAATTAATGAGTTAAAGCATGATGGTGTGGCTGGTAAATTATTTGCAACAGGCTCAGTCAATCTAAAAGATAAATTAGGTTGGAATATTGAAACCTCATTAGTTCGTTTCAAGCCCCAATATTTTGTTTCTAGTGTCAAAGGTGAAATTTCAGGACATGTCAAATCACAGGGAGTGTGGTCTGATGATCTAAAACGAGTTGATATACGTCAACTCAATGCCGCAGGTTTTATTAACAATAAACCTGTTCGAGGACGAGGTAATTTAACACTTTTGCTTGATTCAAATCAAAAAGGGTTCTTACCACAACAGTTTGAAGCAAATGATTTATTTTTTGCATATGCACAAAACCAATTACAAGCAACAGGTAATGCACAAAGCTTAAAAGTTAAATTAAACGCACCAGCTTTGTATGAAATCTATCCGGGATTGCAAGGTCGAGCGTATGGTAATTTAAATATACAATCTCAACCGAAACTGAAAGCAACAGCAAACATCGCTGTAGATAATTTTGCATTTAACAACCTAGTTAGTATTAAGTCATTACGTGTGCAAGGCGAACTACCAACTTCAGAGACGACACCAACGATTTTGACTGCGAAGGTAAATCAAGTACGCAATGGAAATCGTGAAATTGAAAATGCAGTTGTGAATCTCGCTGGTACTCGCAAAGCGCATTTGTTAAAAGTCGAAAGTAAAAATAAGCAGTCTAATTTTTATGTTCAACTCGCAGGTGGATTTAATCAAAACAACGATTGGTTAGGTCAGTTGCAAAAAGGTAATTTCACTTCGCGTAGAATTAGTCTAGTACAAAATCAAAGTGCGCCGATTATATATACCTCATCTGCTGCTGAGCTGTTTGTGGGACAGCATTGTTGGTCAAGCTCTCATAGCCAGTTATGCCTTGATCAGGCTGCACGTATAAGTAAAACCAAAGGAAATGTTTCTTTTCTCACAAAAAATCTTGATTTAAATGATTTTGCTGCATTTATGCCAGAAGGTTTAGCTGTTACAGGACAGTTAAATGGTTATGCACGTGCATCATGGGCAAATGGTACGCGACCAAAATTAGATGCGACATTAGTAACCCGTAAAGGTGAAATTGGTCTTGCTGCTGCTGATCCCCAAGATCCTGCAACAACCGTCACTTATGATGAACTTAGTTTGATCGCAAAAAGCGTTGGTGAAGGATTGTTATTCAGAGTGGATATGAAAACACCTGATATTGGAACAGGTTATGCCAATGTGATTATTAATCCATTCCAAAGTAATATGCCAATGCGCGGTGAAATTGCTTTTGATGAAGTTCAGCTCAAAGTATTTAAGCCATTTATTAAAGATGTACGTTCTATGGCTGGCACCTTCTCGCTTGCTGGAAAAGTGGACGGAACTTTAACACAACCACAATTTACAGGTGAAATGCGATTGAAAAATGGCGCTATTAGTATGATTTCATTACCTGTGAATTTAAATAATATTCAGCTTTATTCTTCGATTCGACAAGATTCAGCAAGCATAGATGGTGCATTTAATAGTGGACAAGGTGTAGGTCGTTTAAAAGGGAGCTTTGACTGGAAAAATGATCCTCATTTAGCATTAACACTTAAAGGCGATAATCTATTAGTTCGCCAAGCACCAATGATTACAGCGATTGTTAAACCCGATTTAAGCTTGGATGTTTATCCATTTGCTCAACGTTTAAGTTTGAAAGGTACGATTGATGTTCCTCGTGCTCGTATTTCCATGCCAGAAAGTTCAGCAACGGTGGTGAATGTTTCACCTGATGTACGTGTGGTGCATCAAGGACAAGATCTACTCGCTACTTTAAAAGCAGCGAAACCATGGGATATCCGTGCTGATATGACGGTAAATCTCGGTAATCAAGTTATTTTCCAAGGCTTTGAAAGTAATATCCCATTGGTCGGACGTCTACATCTGTCACAACGTGGTTTAGAAACAGCCATGCGAGCAAATGGTGCAATTGGTGTAAGCCAGAAAGTGAAGATCGAAGCTTATGGTCAGAGTCTCGACTTGAATCGTGCAATTGCTCGTTTTAATGGACCTCTTGCAAACCCAACCTTAGATATTGATGCAAATAAACCTGTACAAGGAAGCATGGTTGGTGTGCGTGTTACGGGTACAGCGACCGTCCCTAATGTTCAAGTGTACAATGATGCAGGTCTGTCTGAGCAAGAAGCACTCAATGCATTATTAACAGGACGTATTAATGAAGGTGGTAGTGGTTTAAGTAACACTGAAGGATTCAAATCTGATGTTAATAATACAATCGCTGCCGCTGGGATCAGCATGGGTTTAGGTGGAACTAGAGCTTTAACGAATCAAATTGGACGAACTTTTGGCTTAAGTGGATTGGCATTAGATGCTCAGGGAACTGGCGATGATACCCAAGTGAGTTTAACGGGTTATATTACGCCAGACTTATTTATTCGCTATGGTATTGGTGTATTTACACCTGTCAATAAATTGACTTTGCGATATCAAATGAATCGTCGACTTTATTTGGAAGCAAGTCAGTCCCTAGAACGAGCTATCGACTTATTCTACAACTGGCGCTTCTAGATAAACATTATAAAACCTGCCTTGTTTAGATAAGGAAGGTTTTTTTATAGTACTTTTACAATATAAATGTGATATTATTATATATAAGTAATTGAAAAATATAGATAAATGACATTTTTTGGAGAAAGGGGATGAAATGTGTCACTTTTAGTCAGCTTTTGGCAATCGTTAGTATTGGTTTGATGAGTAGTTCATTTCAACTTAATGCGAAAGAATACTACAAATGGGTAGATGCGAAGGGTGTAACTACATATTCAGCGACACCGCCACCCACCAAGAAACAAGAGCCTCAACTTGATACATCCAAACAAAATATGATGGTTGGAAACACAGCCAATCATGCTGTACCAACCCAAGTTCAGGCTCAATTGGTTAAAGAAACAAAAACAGCAGCAGTTGCAACAACACCTCAAACTAAAAATGTAGCACTTGCAGCAAAAACAGATGTTTTAATTCCGATCAAGAATTGTAATGGGGTTCGTTGTTGGGACACTAAAGGTAAGGCTTACAATCTAGTACAAGGCAATACATATCTCTCTTCGACTGGTGGCAAATGTCTCAAAACAACAAACAACATGTCGTGTACAAAATGATATGTAATTTTTTAGCGATAGCTGATGTTTTTAAATGCATCTTTTTTGCAAAATGCTTGAGTTTGAGTATGATGTCTACATCTAATTAGCTGCAGTATGAAGATGAAAAAGGTTGTATTGATTGCACTCGGTTTGATTTTGATGGGTTGTGGTAAGAAAGAGCCTTTAACACCAGAACAACAGTGGCATGGCTATTGCGTAAGTATTGGTAATGCAGCTCGTTCTATTGCACTAGATCGTCAGAATGGAATTGAAGAAAAGCAAGCAAAAGAACATGCGAGCAAGATTGAAGATGAGATGACGAGTAAATTTATTTTCGAAATTATTGAAACGGTTTATAGACTTCCAGTAGATCAGTTAAAGTCTGATCCTGATGCGATCCGTGAGGATTTAAAGAAGAAATTTACGGATCAATGTTTGGTAACACCACATGATAAGTTACCGAACTATAAATCATTTTAATTTGATCATTGAAAAGACAACAAGAGTTGTCTTTTTTTATGTACCTAATTCGTTGTTTTATTAGGCTTTGATCTAAGACCAAAGCGGTATTCAAAAGTGACAAACATTTCGCTATAAAATAATGGGCATCACGTAGAAATACGGTAGTTCCATTAACTTTTAAGTCGAAGTCTAGTAAAATTTTGCTGTCCATATTACTTGTAGAGCTTGAAAAAAGCTGGAACTTACAAGTAATTTTTTAAAAAAGAGGAATAACACTGTGCTAGAAGCTTACCGCCAACACGTTGAAGAACGTGCCGCACTCGGAGTCCCACCGAAGCCGCTTGATGATGCTCAAACTGCTGAACTTGTAACTTTATTAAAAAATCCACCAGCAGGCGAAGAAGCATATTTAGTAGATTTGCTTGAAAATCGTGTTCCAGCGGGTGTTGACCAAGCTGCATACGTTAAAGCTGCTTTCTTATCTGCGGTTGCGAAAGGTGAAGCGACTTCTCCACTTGTAACTAAAGAACGCGCAGTTTACTTACTAGGCACGATGCTTGGTGGTTACAACGTAGCTCCTCTTGTTGATCTTTTAGATAACGCTGAGCTTGCTGAATTAGCAGCTGAAGCATTGAAAAAAACACTTCTTGTATTTGATGCATTCCATGATGTAGCAGACAAAGCTAAAGCAGGTAATGTTGCTGCTAAAGCTGTATTGCAATCTTGGGCTGAAGCAGAATGGTTCACAAGCCGTCCTGACGTTCCAGAAGAAATCAAAATCACTGTGTTCAAAGTAACAGGTGAGACGAATACTGATGACTTGTCTCCAGCTCAAGATGCGTGGAGCCGTCCAGATATTCCGTTACACGCTAACGCAATGTTGAAAAACGAACGTGATGGTATCAACCCTGAAAAACCAGGTGAAGTTGGTCCATTAAGCCAAATCAAAGAATTGATCGCGAAAGGCAACCAAGTTGCTTACGTGGGTGACGTTGTTGGTACAGGTTCTTCTCGTAAATCTGCAACTAACTCTGTACTTTGGTTCTTCGGTGACGAACTTCCACACATTCCAAACAAAAAAGATGGTGGTGTGTGCTTAGGTTCTAAGATCGCTCCAATTTTCTTCAATACAATGGAAGATGCAGGTGCATTACCTGTTGAAATCGACGTTGCGAACATGAACATGGGCGACGAAGTTGTATTGAAAATCGATCACGCTGCTGCAAAAGTTACAGCGTTTAAAGATGGTGTACAAATTTCTGAAGCTGAACTTAAAACTCCAGTACTTTTAGACGAAGTACGTGCTGGTGGTCGTATTAACCTGATCATTGGTCGTGGTTTAACAGCTAAAGCGCGTGAAGAATTAGGTCTAGAGCCTTCTACTTTATTCCGTACGCCAGTACAACCTGCTGACACTGGTAAAGGCTTTACACAAGCTCAGAAGATGGTAGGTCGCGCATGTGGTCTTCCTGAAGGTCAAGGTATCCGTCCAGGAACTTACTGTGAACCTAAGATGACGACTGTTGGTTCTCAAGATACAACTGGTCCTATGACTCGTGACGAGTTAAAAGACTTAGCGTGCTTGGGCTTCTCATCTGATCTAGTGATGCAGTCTTTCTGTCACACAGCTGCGTATCCAAAACCAGTTGACGTAACAACTCACCATACATTACCTGACTTCATCATGAACCGTGGTGGTGTATCTTTACGTCCTGGTGACGGTATTATCCACTCTTGGTTAAACCGTATGTTACTTCCAGATACAGTAGGTACTGGTGGTGACTCACATACTCGTTTCCCAATTGGTATTTCATTCCCAGCGGGTTCAGGTCTTGTTGCGTTCGCAGCAGCTACTGGTGTTATGCCACTTGACATGCCTGAGTCTGTACTTGTTAAGTTCAAAGGTAAAATGCAGCCTGGTATCACTTTACGTGACCTTGTACATGCGATTCCTTACTATGCGATCAAAGCTGGTGACTTAACTGTAGAGAAGAAAGGTAAGAAAAACATCTTCTCTGGTCGTATCCTTGAGATCGACTTAACAGAAATGGAAAATGACTTGACTGTTGAGCAAGCATTCGAACTTTCTGATGCATCTGCTGAACGTTCTGCAGCTGGCTGTTCAATCACTCTTTCTGAAGAGAAAGTTGCTGAATACCTACGTTCTAACATCACAATGTTGAAGTGGATGATCGCTGAAGGTTATGGCGATGCTCGTACACTTGCTCGTCGTGCTGAAAACATGCAGAAGTGGTTAGATAACCCAAGCTTGTTAAAAGCTGATGCTGATGCTGAATATACGAAAGTATATGAAATCGATCTTGCTGACATCAAAGAACCTATTCTTTGCTGCCCGAACGATCCTGATGATGCAAAACTTCTTTCTGACGTTCAAGGTGACAAAATTGATGAAGTATTCATCGGTTCTTGTATGACTAACATCGGTCACTTCCGTGCAGCGGGTCAATTGTTGGATAAAGTACCAAGTGGTTCATTATCTACTCGTTTATGGTTGGCTCCACCAACTCGTATGGACGAGCATCAATTGATGGAAGAAGGCATGTACAACATCTATGGTCGTGCTGGTGCGCGTACAGAGATGCCAGGTTGTTCATTGTGTATGGGTAACCAAGCACGTGTAGCACCGAACACAACATGTGTATCAACTTCTACTCGTAACTTCCCGAACCGTTTAGGTCAAGGTGCAAACGTTTACTTAGCTTCTGCTGAGCTTGCATCTGTAGCTGCGGTACTTGGTAAATTACCAAGTCCAGAAGAATATCAACAGTACGCGTCGCAAATCGACAGCGCTTCTGCTGACATCTACAAATACTTAAACTTCGACAAGATGAGCGAATATACAAAAGAAGCTGATCAAGTTGATACTAAGAAAATCCAAGCTGCTCAGTTAACTTAATTTATTGATAATTAAGTTTTAATGAGTTAAAAATAAGGGCTGAGTAATCAGCCCTTATTTTTTGGATAAATTGTGGATATAAAAACTCAATTATTAAATTTAATAGATCATGTGGTAGAGAGAAATGAAGAAAATATTGTAAAAAATAAAACGAAAGGCGAATATTTTAACCTGATCAAAATAATGGGAATGGCAACAAGTGAAGTACATACACATACTCCAATTATTGCTGACTTACTCAATCCTAAAGGGAGTCATGGTCAAGGAGACATCTTTCTTAAAATATTTGTTGAACGTTTCTCACCGAATTTTGATGTAAATACAAAAGTAGTTGTTGAAAGGGAAAAGCGGGAAGGAAAAGATCAATTTGATATTTTAATCAGAAATGATCATCAAATCATGATTATTGAAAATAAGATTTATGCCTCAGATCAAAGTAGGCAATTAAATCGTTATTATTCATATTGCATAGCAAAAAATAAACAACCAATACTGATTTACTTATCTCTGTCTGATGCTCAACCAAGTCAAAAATCATTAGGTCATATTATCAAGAATGATGATGGTTACTATTTAAATGGTGATCTTGCACAACCAGTCAGTCTTTCGGTACTAAATTATCAAAATGATTTATTAAAGTGGTTAAATGAGATAGAGCAACATTTAAATAATAAGATGAATATCTTGGCTGCTATACAGCAATATAAAAATTTAATTCTACAGATGACGGGAAATATTATGTCCAATAAGAACACAATTAAGGAATTATTACTTTCTGTTGATGCAAAACAGTTTAAAGCTATTTCGGATATTAATCAGATATTTCAGAGCCAAGAGTTTCGTGGTGAGTTGTTAGAAAGATTTTTTAGTGTGATTGATACAAATTTTAATCAACATCAAGGATACTCAATTTCACTTGATAGTAAATATAATAGTGTTCGGCATGATTTATCAAAATGCAAAATGTGGTTTAAAAATGTACAAAAATCAAAGCGAATGAGTCGAGATTTTATCGGATGTATTTTTGAGCACGAGTCAGTACCTTTGTTAAAATTTATGATTATTGTTGTCACAGAAGGATTGCATTATGGTGTGGTTTGTGAAGATAGTACTATAAATTTAAAAGATGTTATTGATGATTCTTTATGGTTATCTCAGAGCAATAAAAATAAACTAGAGATGTCTTGGATGAGTAAATCAGTATGTAATATACGTAATTTTGATTCAATAACGCTTGATTTATTGGTTACTCAAGATAATGAAATATTTGATAGTTGGATTTGTGAAATCATTGCTAATTTTAATTTTGTTATTGAAGAATTTAAGCAACTAGATGAAGATTCATGATGGAAATATTAAGATATCACTTTTATTATTTAAAATATTTTGAATATGAGAAGATACTAAAAGAGAGATAGATCTTTAATACCAAAATGAACCAAAGAG
>NZ_JADKPY010000059.1:0-14730 GCF_015351505.1 Acinetobacter sp. SK-43 | reverse complement strand
ACCAAAGAGTTGTTTGTGTGGATGCAAAAAATTTCAAGGAGTCAATTTCCAAAAAATTGAATTTTTTAATTTATTTTATATCAAGTAAAATGGAAAAAAGACCCATATAATTATTTAGCAAATATTAGGTAGATAAAGTGACACTTACACATGATTTTGTTTTATTGAATAAAAATGAATTCTCTTACGATGACTGTTGTGATCTTATTGGGGGTATTTCTTTCGATGTTTCAATCCATGATGATTTAATTCTATATTTTATGGATTATCTAAAATGGTTACCAACCTATAGTCCTTTATTAAAAAAAAGAATATATGGACTTGATTATCATGCGATGACTATTATGGATGTTGAGGGAGCTACAGAAGCTTTAATTTTATTTTCTAGTCTAGTCAATATTTTAAAGTTATCGCCGAATGTTTTAACGTTAACAGGCATATATACTTTTGTTCAAGCATATGATGATGTGACTGATCCAAATGAGAATGTTGATCGTATTTTACGAGAAACAGCTGGTTATGAAAAAATCATTATGCAAAAGCGTGTAGTAATACAACAATTTGAAATATTGTCAGAGCTTATACAGAAGGTCATTGATTCTAATAATAGTTTATATGTTCTACATTTGGGCATTTAAGTTTAGAGGAACATTCCTATTTGTATAGAATGCTCCTCAATTTTAAATCACCAATAACCCAACACTTTCCACCAAAGTCCGCCAATCACCACAAAAATGATGATATTCACGACACTCATGACAAAGCCAGCTTTCCACCATTCACCCAGTGTGGTGTAACCCGAACCAAATACCACAGGCGATGTACCTGTTGCATAATGGGTTAAGGTCATCATGATACTGGAAGCCGCTGCCATCATTAAGGCAAACAACATCGGTGGCGCACCCAATGCGAGTCCAGCAGTATAAAATGCTGCAAACATGGCTGTGATATGAGCTGTGGTACTGGCAAACATATAGTGTGCATACAAATAGGCGAGCATTAAACAAATAGCCTAAGCGAGCACCTAATCCAGTTTTCTGCAATCCTTTGGAGATCATGATAGAAATACCGATCAGCCAAATGAGCGGATTTGCAAAACTACTTAAAGCGTCTTTTATAGCATCACTGGGATTGTCGCTAGTGACACCTGTAACGGCAACCAACGTGATAGCAAGTATTGCAATTGCCCCGATTGGCATTGCTTTACCAATAATAGCGGCAATTACACCGATAAACATAGCGAGCAGATGCCATGCCTGAGGACTAACGCCTGACGGCACAGGAATAATGAACCATATGATTAAAGCAATACCAATTGAAATCAAAGTGGGAATAGGTTTAAAGCCCATATAAATTTCTCGTTCTGTTCATGTGTAAGATGGAATTTGTTTTTATAAAAGTGATAGGTTCAAATCATTTTTGAGATATGAGCTTGATTAAATGATAATTTATAAGCAAGCAAACTACTGTTGCTGCAAAGTTATTTTTTATTCTTAGCAATGTGATTTACCGAAATAATTCAGGAAATGCTCAAATATCGTATCCAGTGCTTGATCAACATGATACATTTTTGTTTTGGTTGAGATAACTATAAGTATGGTATGGCAAAGCTTTCAATAAAACGGTTAAGACTTTTTGTTTATAACAATTTACAAAATGATGATCATCAAAGCACCTTTAGTTTGTGCGTAAACTATTTTTTGATTTTTTTAATCGTTGGAAACGTTGCGGCAGTTATTTTGGAGTCAATCACTGAACTGTATTTGGCGTACCAAGTCTATTTTGATGTGTTTGAAAATATATCAATCGCACTATTTTCTATCGAGTACGTACTTAGACTTTGGAGTATTGTTGAAAAGGAACCCAGTCTTCCAGCAAGTCAACAGCGTTTGAAATGGATGCGTAGCGGGGGAGCTATTATTGACTTGGTTGCAATTTTACCTGCTTATCTTAATTTCTTCGTGCCAATTGATTTACGCGTGCTGCGAATCTTACGTTTGTTGAGACTCCTTAAATTAACCCGCTATTTTGTATCATTACAAATTTTACTCAGGGTCATCAAGCGTGAAAAAGGATCATTCCAAGCTGTCATTTTTATCTTAGTGATTCTTATCGTGATGGCTGCCTCTGGTATTTATGTAGTCGAAAACAAAGCACAGCCTGAAGCATTTAGTTCAATTCCTCACGCGATGTGGTGGGCAGTCGTTACGCTTACAACAGTAGGGTATGGTGATGTTACGCCTATCACAAATATGGGTAAGTTTTTAGGTGCAATTATTACGATCTTAGGTGTGGGGATTGCAGCTTTACCTGCGGGTATTTTGGCTTCTGGTTTGGCAAATGAACTCAATCAACGAAATCAGCGTCTGGAACAAGAGTTCCGTGAGCTTGTTCAAGCGCATGGTTTTGAGGTAGTTCACAATACGATCGAATTAGAAAAGTTAAGACAGCGGGTAGGATTACCCAAAGAGCAAATGCATGAAATTATTATCCAACTTTTGCGAGAGCATGTTTTAGAAGAACAAGAGCAACAAAACTCAAAGAAACACTATTGTCCTTATTGCGGCGAAAAGCTACCAGAATAAAAAGTTTTATTGTTTGAAATAAACTGACTTAATTGGCTGTTATAGTAAGTGTAAATTTGAACAATTGCTTTGATTTTGTATATGAGTTTACTGACCTTTTTTTCTTTTGTTGTTTATTCGATTGTCACGTCTATAACACCTGGACCCAATAATATTATGTTGGCAGCATCAGGTTTGAATTTTGGATTTAAGCGAAGTATTCCGCATATTTTAGGCATCGGATTTGGCTTTGGTGTGATGGTTATGCTTGTTGGGTTCGGCATAGGAGCCACACTTGGACAATCTCCTTTGATGTATGAAATATTGAAAATAGTTGGGATCGTATATTTACTTTATCTAGCTTATAAAATTTATGGTGCAGGACGAGTAGATGGAGAAGAAAAGCCTGAAAAGCCATTAAGTTTTATGGGGGCTGCCTTATTTCAGTGGGTTAATCCTAAGGCTTGGATTATGGCATTGGGTGCGATTGCAACCTATAGCTCCGTAAATAGCCATTTGGCTGAGTTTGTTTTTATTGGCGCGATTTTCGGATTGGTTAGCATTCCGTGTGTTGGAATTTGGGCTTATATGGGACAACGCTTGCAAAGCATTGTGAATGATCAGAAGAAGGTTCAATATTTTAATACAGCTATAGCATTATTATTGGTCATCTCTGTGGTATCGCCGATTGTTGAATCATTTAAATTTTTCTTTTTGATCTAAATACTGATTAATATGGACATGAAGAATGTCCTTATAAAAATTAAAGAATTGAGAGGCGACGATGAATCAAAAATTAGTGTTGTTGTTTGCGATGCTCTTTTTAGTTTTGAGTTTAATTATTTCGGGAATTGATCCTTTTGACCGTGGTACATGGTTCATGGAAGTATTACCTGTATTAATTGTCGTTCCACTATTGATTCACACTTATAAAAGATTTCCTCTGACTAATCTTCTCTATGTATTAATTTTTATTCATTGCATGGTATTGATTGTTGGTGGAACGTATACCTATGCACGTGTGCCATTGGGATTTGAAATGGCAGAATGGTTTGGTTTAGATCGAAATCCTTACGATAAAATTGGGCATTTTATGCAAGGTTTTGTTCCAGCAATTGCAGCACGTGAAATTTTGCTGAGAAATGACATCTTAAAGCATGGAAAAATGCTGATTTTTATTGTCATTTCTATTGTGCTTGCGATAAGTGCTAGTTATGAGTTAATAGAATGGGCTGCAGCACTTGCGCTTGGTGAAGGTGCAGAAGAGTTTTTAGGAACACAAGGTTATGAGTGGGATACCCAGTCAGATATGTTTTTCGCCTTGATAGGATCGGTCAGTGCTTTGTTCTTATTGTCTAAATGGCATGACCGACAGTTTTATAAGTTAGTACACTAACGAAAAAATTCGTCAGTCTGTCATTGAAGAATAACAGACTGTTTATTCGCTGAATATTTAGCGTAGGCAAGGGCAATTAATAAAATAATCAAACCGCCTATACTCAGAACAAAGCCAACCCATATTGGTGCTAGCCAGCCCATATTGTGACTCAATACCCATCCACCTAGAAATGCACCTAAGGCATTTGCCAAATTGAATGCTGAATGATTCAAAGATGCTGCTAAAGTTTGTGCATCACCCGCAATATCCATCAAATGTGTTTGTAAGGCACCGCCTAAACCAATTACGGTGAATCCAATTAAAAATAAAGCAAGGATGGCAGTATAAAGATTTGTCATCATAAAGCTTGCAAATACAAAGGCCAATGCTGAACTTATAAGAATACCAATCATGGTTTTGAATAGGCTTTTGTCAGCCAACCAACCAGCTACTAAGCCTCCGATGACCATGCCTGTTCCCCATATTGCTAAAGCGATTGGCACAATGCTGATATCTGCATGTGTATATTCAGTCAGTATAGGAGACACATAGCTATATACAGAGAACATGCCACCAAAACCAATTGCTCCAACTGCCAAAGTCAGCCACATATTAATATTTTTTAGCCCAGCTAATTCAGCTTTAATGCTAGCTGTTTTTTGCAAAGGAATATTGGGTACAAATAAACTTACGCCTATCAGTGTAATGAAAGCGATTGTCGCAGAAAATTCAAATCCAGCCTTCCAACCAAACTGTTGTCCTAACCAAGTGGCTATAGGAACACCGATCACATTCGCAATGGTTAAGCCCATCATAACTTGTGCAATCGCTGTTGCACGACGATGTTTACCTGCTAACTCTGCCGCGACTAATGCTGCTACTCCAAAGTATGCGCCGTGAGGAAATCCTGCAATGAATCGAAAAATAAGCATTGCATCTGAAGACGTGGCAAAAGCAGTAGCAGCATTTGCGAGACCGTAAAACAGCATTAGTGATAATAATAAAGTTTTTCTAGGCACTTTAGCACCTAAGATCGCAATGATAGGAGCACCCACCATCACACCTAATGCATAAGCACTGATGAAATAACCTGCATGTGGGACACTGACATGAAGATCAGTTGCAATTTCTTGAATAAGCCCCATTGCGACAAATTCAGTAGTACCAATACAGAAACTACCAACAGCCAATGAGAAAATTACAAGAAATAAGGAATATTGTTTTGTTTGATTCAATTCTGAGGGAGATGACATAACATGTTAAGGAAAAAGTGACGCTACTATTATATTCAAGATAGTTGCAAAAATGTGAAAAGGAACGTAAATGAACTCAAGGCATTTGTTGATTCAAAGAATTAGTGTCCTATGTTCACATGAATTTGACACATGATGTATATGATGTAAGTCGTTTTTTAGACATTTGGAATAGCAGAAATATATAGTGAGGTTAACTCATTAATCTTGTGCTAAGATGAAATAAATTCAATAATGGTTGGTGCTGTGTTAGAGCTTAGACATTTAAAAACACTACTCGCTTTAAGAGAGCATGGCTCTTTAGTTGCCGCAGCGGCAGATTTATGTCTGACTCCATCTGCTATTTCTCATCAGTTAAAAGAATTAGACCATTGGTATGGTGTAGAAGTTGTCAATCGACGTAGCCGTCCTGTGAGTTTTTCAAATGTGGGTGAGCGTCTCCTCAAATTAGCTGATGATGTGTTACCACAAGTTCAAATTGCACAGACGGATATCACTCGAATCGTACATGGGCAAACAGGTCGCATAATTTTTTCTTCTGAATGTCATAGCTGTTTTGATTGGCTCATGCCTTTATTAAATCAATATCGTCAACAATATCCTGACGTAGATTTAGACTTTGCTGCAGGTTTTGAGTCAAATCCGCATGAACTTCTTCAAAATGCTGAATTTGACTTACTGATCACGGCAGATCCAATTGCGCTAAAGGGTATAGAATACTTTCCAATCTTTGAGTATGAATCACGTCTAGTTTTATCAAATACACATCATTTGGTGAGAGCAGAACATATTACCGTTCAAGATCTGGCTGAAGAGACTTTGATTACCTATCCAGTCGATAAGCATCGTTTGGATATTATGGCTCATCTGTTTTTACCCGCGAATATTTTGCCAAAACACATTCGGACTACTGATTTGACTCAGATGTTAATTCAACTGGTAGCAAGTGGGCGCGGTATTGCAGCTTTGCCTGATTGGGTTGTGAATGAACATGAGCAAAAAGGATGGGTGGTGAGCCGTCGCTTAGATTGTGTTTCACCAAAAGGTTTGAGAAGAACGCTCTATGCGGGTTATCGTACTGACGAAAAAGAGAAAAGCTATTTTGAAGGCTTTTTAAAGCAATTAGAAAAATTCTCACAAAAGCGTGTGATGTATTACGAACGTTAATTTGATCGTTTTAAAGTCTGCGTTATAGATTTGGTACATTTATAACTGCATGTTATCTGATTGGTTTGAGATATTAACTCTTACCAATCAATATCGATAATATGCCTGCTGCAATTAGGGGACCGACAGGTACTCCACGTAATAATGCAACACCTGCTACTGTTCCAATCAATAATCCTGCTACAACGTCCGGTTGATGACTCATCAATTTCACGCCTCGTCCACCTAACCAAGCCACAAATACGCCAACAGCAATTGCCAAAAGAGATCTGTAACTTAGGAATGAATTTAAAATACTTTCACCACTGAGTTTTCCACTCGCGATTGGGGAAAGAACACCAATGGTTAGTATGATAATTCCGATGTTTAAACCATGTTGTTGGATGTAAGGAAAAAGCTGATTGAGCGGAGTGATTTTCACGATGATTAGTACAGCTGTTGCAATCATAACAGCCGTATTTTGACTGAAAACACCAAATCCTAATAAGATCAGCAAAACTAGAAGATTGAAATCGAAATGTGCAAACATTGGATTGAAAGGTAATAAAACTTGAATTGTAACGCAATTGGCTACAAGTTTGACAGCTTATGTAAACTTCGCTGTTAAAAGGCAGAATCATTCAGAAATACAAAAAAAAGATTCGCTTTAAGCTCACTATGATTGGCGAAAATTTTTAGCAGTTGATCTTATTTATATCAGTATTGATTAATCGAACGAAAATTTTAAAGTCATCTTAATCCTTGATTTGGAGATGACCTTATTATTAAGAATAAAATTATGCAAGTTTTCTGAACGATTCAAATTGATAAGTTGCAATTTGTTCATCCCAGAATTGTTGCCATAAATCACAATATTCTAAACAAATTTGTCGGATATAAGGATAGTCAGATTCCACACAGGCTTGAGCTAGAACAAACCAGAGATCATCTTCATGGTCATCGTCAGCAGCTTCAGCAGTTTCATCTTGTGAAACACCATGCACATAGTAGTAACCACTATCAACATTAAAGCCTACAGCTTTAGTTGCTTGACGCAAGGCAGGACTAAAAAGGATAACTTCTTCTTCTGCAACAGCCAATAACGCTGTTACGGCTTCATAACGATCGAAAGCATATTCAAGATAGTTTTTCACTTGTTGAGCAATAATCGAGGGCTGATAATTGTTGCGCTCTGCTTGTGTTAATTCGAAATCATCGAGTACATCTTCAAATAAAGGATAGTGTGCATAATCAGGATTACCAGCATAGTATCCATTGATATCTAAGGCTGGACGATAGCCATACTCATCTAAGACATTGAGGTTGAGTAAGAAGCGGGCATACATCTTTGAACCTGATTTCAGACGAGGTTCGAGTTGTTTGGTTTGGAATTGAGCCATCAATAAAGCATCTGTAAATACTTGCACTATGGCATGTCGGTATTCAAGGTGAATATGTTTTAAGGTTTCTTTATCAATTGAGCCATCATTTAATAGCTGAATTGCAGGGTGTTTAGACACAGGATGTTGTGAAATCTCTTCGCGCAAAGTTTTGAGAAACTGCACGTTTTTACTCCATAAATCCTCAGAAATACTATTTTTCATTCCGTCTATAGCTTTCTGTCTTGGGTTATCAAAATCTTCAAATTTTTTTGGCATAGTCTTCTACTCAATGAATTAATATTATTGCTTTTTCCAATTATATATTGCCGATTTCTTTTGGTCGCTTATAAATATATCTTTTAGTTCAACCAAAAATCTTTTTATTGGATTAATAAAATATAAGACGATTTTTTTTGAAAGCAATTGATTCTCGTTTTTGAAAACTAAGGGATGTACTTAATTAGCTAATTTATTATTGTAAAAAAGTGATTTAATGCACACAATAATGACTGTTTTATTTATAAAAAAAATTTTTTACAAATTATCTTGTGTATTCCTACTTTTTTGCTTAACTTAATCATGAGTTGTTTAAGAAAAGTTTCCATATTTTCGATAATACTCTTAAAATAATATGAATAAGCATAGTAGCCAGAATTATCCAGCATTTACTATGTCTAAATAATACATCAAGTTTTTTGATAAAATTCTAAAGGATAATAAAATGTCAAAAAAAGAAGATATTATTACAACGGCACTGAATTTATTTAACCGTCATAACTATAGTTCTATAGGAATTGATCGAATTATCAGTGAGTCAGGCGTCGCTAAGATGACTTTCTACAAGTATTTCCCATCTAAAGAGAGTCTAATCGAAGAGTGTTTATCTAGAAGAAATAAAAGCATTCAGCAAGCGATTGAGCAACAATTAAATCAGATTGATGAGGGTGATTATTTAGGAAAAATTAAAGCAGTATATTTTTGGCATGTGTCATGGTTTAACTCGGATGATTTCCATGGTTGTATGTTTCAAAAGGCTTCATTGGAAATTTTACAACAATACCCATCTATTATTGGTCCAATTGTCGACTATAGAAATTGGTTAATGAATTTAGTTGAAGATCTATTTGAAAAGGCAAAAGTATTTCAACCTCATGTGTTAACTACGATGTATATCAATATTCTTGATGGGATGACGACACTTGCAAAGGTAAATCAAGATCATGTTCAAATTGAAGAGTGTTGGTATTATATTGAGCGATTAATTTCTTTAGAAGCTGCTTAATAAATAGTTTTATTGCTCTAAATAATATTATTAAAGATCACTAAATAAGCTATTAATAAGATTTAATAATAAAAAAGCCGGGGATATCTTCCTCGGCTTTTTTATTAATGCATAGGTATTATTTTTCTACGAAAGCACGTTCGATTACATAGTCACCCATTACACCCATACGTGGTGATTCAACGAGACCATGTTCATCTAAAAGTGCAGCTACATCTTTCAAGAAAGCAGGGCTACCACATAACATTGCACGGTCAGTTTCACGATTGAAACGTGGCAAACCAATTTTTTCAAATAATTGACCTGTTTCAATAGCAGTAGTCACACGACCTTGTGTATGGAATGGTTCACGTGTAACTGTAGGGTAATATACGAGTTTATCTTTGATTCCTAGCTCTTCGAAAAATTCATGATTTGGAAGCTCATTAAGAATCAAATCTTGATATGCAAGTTCAGAAATATAACGTGTACCGTGTACAACGATCACTTTCTCAAACTTTTCATAAGTTTCAGGATCACGAATAAGTGAAAGGAAAGGCGCTAAACCAGTACCAGAAGATAAAAGGTATAAATTTTTACCAGGCAATAAATCATCATGTACTAAAGTACCTGTTGGTTTTTTTGAAATAAGGATTTCGTCACCAACCTGAACTTTTTGTAAAATAGAAGTTAAAGGACCATCAGGTACTTTAATCGAGAAGAATTCTAATTCTTCTTCATAATTCGCACTCGCAATCGAATAAGCACGCATTAAAGGCTTACCATTCACTTCAAGTCCGATCATTACAAACTGACCATTTTTAAAACGTAAGCTTGTGTCGCGTGTAGTTTTAAAACTGAAAAGCGTGTCATTCCAGTGGTGAACATGAGTAATGCGTTCAACGTTAAAAGCAGCCATTAAAGGTCTCGATCACAGTTAAAAGAAACAGATTGCTATTCTAATCTAAAATCATTCTCTATAAACTGAATATATTTAATTGTCTTTATAAGAAAAAGTGATGAATCCCGTTGTTACAATTCCGATCATTGGTTATATGCATTCACCTTATCGTGAAAAATTTGGCATTCCACGACAACCAAATTTGGTTCAGGTGGAGTCATATATCGAAATGATCGAGCCTTATAACGATATATTGGCTTTTGAAGGGATAGATGAATTTAGTCATTTATGGCTACTTTGGCAGTTCCATGACAATAAGCATCAAGCAAACAACACTGATGCTGGACATAAATTTCGAGCACAAGTTCGACCACCTAGATTAGGTGGTAATCAAAAAATTGGTGTTTTTGCCACAAGAAGTATGTACAGACCATCTCCGATTGGACTATCTGTAGTGCAATTCTTGCGTATTGAAAAGTTATCAGATCGTGTTCGAATTTATGTTACAGGTGCTGATTTGCTAGATGGTACGCCGATTGTAGACATTAAACCTTATATTCAATATTCGGATTCTATTGCAAATGCATTAAGTGGATATGCTCAAGAAGAGCCTCAGCGTAAGCAAGTTATTTGGAGTGAGATGGCATTGCATCAACGACAACAATTTATCCAAAAAGACCAAATACCTATTCGCATATTTAATGAAATGGAGCAAGTATTGGCTTTAGATCCAAGACCTGCATATCATGAGGATGCTGAACGGATTTATAAAATGAAGTTTTCCCAATTCGATGTAAATTTCAAAGTTATAGCGAATACCATCGAAATTATGAAACTTTAATGTCAGCTTTTACTATTATATTTATCAGCGGGATACCCAAACTATAATAACTAAAATAGCCATATGAAGAATCTGTGCTGGAACGAATGCAAGTGCGTATTTATAACCGCCTGTAAGCCCAGCATTAATACTTTTTGACATCGCGTGGGCACATAGACCAACCATCAAAGCAATTAGCAATGGTGTTGCCTGAGCCGTATTTGGATCGCCTTGGACGACTATTGCGGCAATTGCTGCATGAATTTCAAATAAAGAGGCGATGAATGTTCCAATAATAAGTCCGCTATTACCTAACCATAAATTTAAGCCATAAACGGCTGCTTGTATGGTGGATAATGCTACGGTAATGACAATCGCATTTTTAAAACTAAACATTCGACTTTCATCAGTTTTTTGACTTAGCTCATTTTTAGTAGATTTACGCAACAGATAAATAGACCATGCAAATAGTAATAAGGTTGAAATTAAACTGGGTATTAAAAGCAGCTCTAACCATGCCATGCTGATACTAGCGACGATAATCAGCATTTGAACTAAAGTTGCAACGCAAGACATCAGCGCAGCACCTGCATTGATTTTAGGGTCGGCATGATTATTACGAACTTCCATACCTAAGTTTGCGACAGTTGCAGTACTTGATACAAAGCCTGAAGCTAAGGAGGAAAACACGATCGCATTTCTAGAAGATAACAAGCGTTTGGCAAAATGAGCTAACGCTTGAACCAATAAAATCAAGCTGAGTAACTTGAGAATCGTATAAGGATTTAAAACGGGTCCCCAATACGCTTTATCAGGTGCTAAAGGTAATCCAATAAGAATAAGTGCCAATAATAAAACACCATCCCTTAATTCAGTCTCGCTAATCCATTGATTAGCCAATCCATGTAATGTTTCTTTGGCAAAGAGCAGTATGGTCAAAGTGACAGCAAGACCTGCCGCTAAATTGATATTCCAAATACATACTGCACCTATAAAATAAGTCATGATAAAGGCAAGTTCTGTTGTAACCCCTGGATCATCTTGTTGATTACGTAGGGATGCAATACTAATGGCACCGACTAGAATTGCTCCCGTGATTCCAATTTCTAAGTTAAATAAAAAACACAACGTACCTAAAAGTGAGGTGATTGCAAAAGTTCGAAAACCTGCAAATGTTTTAGTTTTATGTTTACTTTTACTGCGTTCACGTTCTAAACCAATCAATAATCCACAGCCCAAAGACACTGCAAAAATCATCATAAGTTGGCTGAATGATGTATTTTGTATCGAATAATTCATGAGTTCAGCCATAATTTATCTCTGTTGTTATATGTTCATCATGCAGCGTTGATATGGAAGGATGAAACATTTCAAATATTTAATCGTTTCTAAAACTTATATCACAATTTTACAAAGTTTATAGTCAAATTATTGAACTTATGTCTATGTTTTCAAGACGTATTTACTGATTTGGAATCTACAAAATGATCTGACAGATTCTGCTGGTTCTCTGTTATATTATAGAAATTAGTTGGGGTATAACAATGACGTTTAACTTTGAAATCGATATTTTTTGGTGTTTAGAACAATTACAAAAAGACGGAAGAATTAATGAGCGTGATAAATTATTGGTACAAACTACACATCGCCAAAAAGAACAATTGAAATGGCATCCTCTTCAATGGATAGCAAACTTTAATTTAAAAGACCAGTTACATGCTGGGCAAACCTTAACACTGAATCGCTTATGTCTATGGTTGGCTGAAAAGTCTCAAGTTCCTTTGTTTGTTATTGATCCATTAAAAGCTGACGTAGCAGTTTTAACTGGGGTTATGTCGCAGGAGTTTGCTGTACGGAACCATATTCTTGCTGTTGAAGTACATGCAGATCGTATTCTGATTGGTACGGATCAACCATTTTCTTTGGAGTGGAAAAATAATTTAGAGAGGAGCCTCAGCCCTAAAAAAGTTGAACCCGTTCTCCTCAATCCTGAACAGCTTCGTCGCTATTTGGTTGAGTATTATCAAGTCAGTCGAGCTGTAAATTCCTCTCAAAACTCTAGTCCTTTCGATCGAGATAATAAGGGTGTTGAAGCTCTATTACAGCTTGGTGATACCCAAAATCCTGATGCTAATGATCAGCACATTGTTAAATTGGTGGATTGGGTGTTGCAATTTGCTTTCGAGCAAGGTGCTAGCGATATCCATCTAGAACCTCGCAAGGAAAAGGGTAAGGTACGTTTTCGTATCGATGGTGTATTACATACAATTTATAATATGCCTGCAAATACTCTCACAGCCGTGATTTCACGGATTAAAATTCTTGGTCGAATGAATGTCGCTGAAAAACGTAAACCACAAGATGGTCGTTTGAAAACACGAACACCCAAAGGACAAGAAACAGAGTTACGTTTATCAACTTTGCCTACAGCATTTGGTGAAAAGTTGGTCATGCGTATTTTTGATCCGGAAGTGTTGGTTAGAAGTTTTCAACAACTGGGATTCGAAGGGCATTTGTTACATAGTTGGCAGCAATTAACGCAACATAGTCATGGGATTATTTTAGTAACAGGTCCAACAGGCTCTGGTAAAACCACAACTCTATATTCCTCATTGAAGCAGTTAGCTACTGAACAAGTGAATGTATGTACCATTGAAGATCCAATCGAAATGTTGGAGCCAAGTTTTAACCAAATGCAGGTTAATCCAACGATTGAATTGGGATTCGCAGATGGTGTACGAGCTTTGATGCGTCAAGATCCTGATATCATTATGGTGGGTGAGATTCGTGATCACGATACTGCAAATATGGCAATTCAAGCCGCACTCACAGGACATTTGGTATTATCAACTTTACATACCAATGATGCACCTTCAAGTTTAACTCGTCTGCATGATTTGGGTGTTCAACCATTTTTAACAGCTGCAACCATTCTTGGTGTGTTGGCGCAACGCTTGGTCCGTCGTTTATGTCCGCAATGTAAACTAGAAACCTCAATGAATGAACAAGAGTGGGAACACCTGACTTTTGATTACATTATGGAAATGCCTGAAACGATGTATAAGGCGGTTGGATGTGAAACCTGTCGTCATACAGGATACAAAGGTCGTGTAGGAATTTATGAGTTTATGCCAGTGAGTCTAGAACTCAAATCTTTGATTAGTGCACATGGAACTTTGAATGATTTAAAAGTACAGGCGAAAAAAGAGGGTGTTGAACCTTTGAGAATTGCAGGTGCACGTAAAGTGATTGAAGGCGTAACAACTTTGGAAGAAGTACTCCGTGTCGTGCCATTGAGTTAAGCAAAATAGAAATCTTAAGATTCACCTCATCTAGCTTTGTTTAAATAGCTTCATCAAAAGTGAATACATAAACAAGGGTAAATAGATGAATATGTTCTCTAAAATTGCTGTAATTTCAGGCTTAGTTGCTACAACTACATTTGCTGTAGCGAACACAGGTGCAGTTAATCAACAGGCTTTAGCACCAACACAAACGACATCAGTTAAACAAGCTTTGACACTTAAAGATGATTCACTTGTTATGCTCAAAGGTTATATTGTGAAGGCAACAGGTGATGAAAAATACCAGTTTAGTGACCAAACAGGTTCTATGACTGTCGATATTGATGATGATTTATGGAAAGGTAAACCAGTATCTGCTAAAACTCCTGTGACTTTGATCGGTGAGACTGATATCGATTATAAGCCTATGAAACGTGTTGAAGTTGATGTCGATCAAGTGCAGTTTTAACTGATTAAATTAAACAAGCCATATGAGAAATCATCTGGCTTTTTGCCAGTTTGATCTTTTCAAGGCATCATAGATTGTAGTCATTCATTATGAGAACCTTATTATGCGAATTTTATTAGCAGAAGATGACGCTTCTCAGGCTGAAAGTATTAAAGACTGGCTGGAAATGGATGGTTATAGTGTTGATTGGGTTGAACGAGGCGACCATGCTATCTTGGCAATAAAACAGCATCATTATGATTGTATTTTGCTGGACAGAGGTTTACCTAATG
>NZ_JADKPY010000058.1:0-15345 GCF_015351505.1 Acinetobacter sp. SK-43 | reverse complement strand
ATGCATCTGGTGATGACATTCTGAAGCGTATTCGTGAACAACATTTGTTGATTCCAGTGATTTTTATCACTGCAAAGGACCATATTCATGATCGTGTGGAGGGATTAGATTTAGGAGCAAACGACTATTTAGTTAAGCCTTTTAACTTAGAGGAACTTTCTGCAAGAATCCGCGCACAACTAAGACAATCTCAGAAGCAGACAGGAGCATACCTTTGTTTTGCTGATTTAAAACTCGATCCTAATGCGAAGACCGTTTTGAAAGCCGGTGAAACGGTAAATTTAACTGCTAAAGAGTTTCAAATTTTATATAAGTTAATGCAAAATCCAAATCATATTGTCACCCGTGAGCAACTCGAAGAATCATTATATGCTTGGGGAGAGGAGATTGAGAGTAATGCGATAGAGGTCTTCATATATCAAATTCGAAAAAAAATTGGTAGCCAACTAATCAAAACTATTCGTGGTTTAGGTTATAGAATGAACTTGGGTTGAACCAATGAAAACCGTCTCATTGCAAAATCAATTAATTAAGACCTCCTTAATCAGCTCAGTCATGGTAGGCAGCTTAGCGCTACTCATATTTGTAGTTGTCTCTGTTTATCAAACCATGCATGTGCAAGATGAAATCATGGATGAGATATCAGATATGCTGCTTCTTTCTGATCTAACCACCAGCTCAGGGAAGCAAATTGATGAGTTAAGTGAACAATTTGATATTCAATACAGATTGAAAAATTCACAACTTGTTTTAACACAATCAGAAGGTTTTCCATTAGATCAAGAACCTCACATTTTTCCTAATGATCATCAGTACGGATTCTTTTGGCAGAATCATCAATTGTGGCGGAGTTATGTTGCGAAAGATCATCAAGCAAATATGAATGTATTGGTGATACAACCGTTAGAGGAAAGATTTGAAGAATTATTGCACAGTTTCGCAGCTTACATCTTGATTTTACTTATGGTGTGGTCATTACAATGGATGATCTTATATTTTTTAATTAAGCGACAGTTCAAAGCAGTACATAAACTTTCTAAGCAAATTTCAGCAAAAAATGCAGAAGACTTAAGTCCCATTAAGTTTGCTGAATTTGAGGTGAGAGAATTACAACCAATCCTAGCTCAATTGAATTATTTGCTTAAACGTTTAGATAATTCATTAAAAGCAGAACAACGCTTTACTGCTGATGCTTCCCATGAGCTAAGATCACCTCTTTCTGCGATTCAGTTGCGCCTACAATTATTACAACGAAAATATCCAGAACGTGCAAAAGAGCTAGATAGCATACAATTAGATGTCTCTCGTGGAATTCAAACACTGGAAAATTTACTTTTACTCGCGCGTTTAGATCCTGAACATCCAGAACATTTGCCAAAGACATATTTTGATTTAAATGCGATGATGAAACTTCTTTTATCTGACTTTTCAACTGCGATCGAAACAAAAAAATTGGAAATTTTTTATAAAAATATCTTAATTGATAAAAAGTTAGATATTTTTGCTAATGAACAATTAATTTATACCTGCCTGCGAAATATTTTAGATAATGCAATTCGATATTCAGAAGCAAATTATTCAATTCATATAAAACTTGATGATGATTCAGATTACATTAATTTAACAATCGAAAATCAAGGTGCTGGACTCGATACAGAAGTGTTAGAACGTTTAGGTGAGCGATTCTTTAGGGTGTTGGGAACGAAAACACAAGGTTCAGGTTTAGGGTTATCAATTTGTAAAAAAATAATAGAACTTCATCGTGGTAGGATCACTTTTGCACAATCATCAATTGGTGGATTAAAGATACAAATACAATTGCCTAAAACTATTTAACGAACAAAAAGAGCAGTACGCGCTGACATACTGCTATTCCCACGTTTATTGTTCTTATGCGTTTATTCTTCTATTAATCTTATTTAGTTAAAATTAATCGATTGTTACGAGTAAGGCGTAGGCGATACTCTTCACCTGCATGCATGATACGAATTTCACGTCCTAAGGCAAACAAGTTGTTTGAATGTAACATTGGCAAAGATTGAGCTGAATCTGTACTGCGGGTAAAAAGATTAAAAGGTGCGTTCATTTGTTATGCTCCGTGGTGTGTTTTTTAATGTTTTAAATGATAATCATTATCGAATAGACCTGTCAATGCAAATTTCATTATTTTACAAAATGATCAAATTATTTATTCTTTGACATGTGAATTGGGTTACAAACTCATTAGAATGAATTTTAAAATATCAAGGATTTTAGATGGTTATGGCAAAAGCTACTGTTGATGTTGCAATCGCAATTCTATTACATAAATCTAAAGTGCTAGTTGGATGGCGACAAGTAAACCAACATCAAGGTAATAAGCATGAATTTCCTGGTGGGAAAATTGAGGAAGGTGAAACACCTGAGCAAGCTTGCCGCAGAGAGGTCTATGAGGAGGTAGGAATCGGGTTAAAGGAGTGGCATCAGTTCGATGTTATTAGACATGAATATGAAGATATTATTGTTACTTTACATCTATTGCATACGTATGTTCCTGATGAGCTTTTAAATTTAATCCATCAACCATGGTCTTGGTTTAGTAGAGATCAACTCGCGGACTTAAACTTTCCAAAAGCAAATTCAACGATTATAGAGCGATTGATCTGGTCTCACTTGATCAAAATTAGTGATCAAGTTGATGAATTACCGAAAACTAATTCACAAATGTATTTACGTATAGAAAGTAAAGATATTGAAAAACTTCAACAGCAATTAATTAAATTGTCTGAACAGCAATTATTGAAGCTGATTGTTAATGTGGATGTTTGGCAACAATTAAATACGGTGTTGCAAGAAAAAATTAAGACAGTCCACCTTAAACAATTTCAGTTAATGCAACTGAAAAAGGGTGATTTGGTTGTGGCTAAACGTTATATCGCTGCTTGCCATGATGCTGTTTCACTACAACATGCGCATCAGATTGGTTGTGATGCGATTTTTTTAAGCCCTGTAAATCCGACAGCAACTCATCCAAATAGCAAAGTACTTGGTTGGGACGGATTTGCAGCATTAGCTCAAAATAGTGATATTCCAGTTTTTGCTCTAGGAGGCGTTGCGCCAGCAGATTTAGAACAAGCCCAAAAACACAATGCTTATGGGCTTGCTGGAATACGACAATTCAGTTCAATTTAACCAATTAAAGAGCTTGAATTGCTCGACGTGCTTCTTGAGCTTTTACAGGATGATTTCGTGCTTCGCTGGCTTTAAGTACGATCATCCAGAGTTGTTTTTTCATTGAGTTGCTTTGTGCATAACTTAACCCACGACGTGCTAAAGCTTCAGCATTTGCATACTGTTTGCGTTGATCTGCAATTAAGGCTAGATAAAGGTAAGTTTCAGACGCTTGAGGTGCAATACGCTGAGCCTGCAAAGCATATCGTTCAGCTTCAGCGAGTTGCTTCTGTTTATATGCCGCTTGAGTCTTCTGCATTAATGTTCTAAATGCAGGTAACTGACTCCCGTCATTAAATTTCTGCTGTACTTTTTGTTGTGGTACAACAACCTCCACATTTTTACGTTTTATTTCTTTTTGCTCATAAGGTGTAATTTTTACACCCGAAGAAGGTGGTGTAACCTTCTTCTTTTGAGTTGTAGTGGTTGATGGCTGATTCATCGGTTTTGAAGTGCTCTTTTCAGGTGTTAGGGTACAGCCACCCATAACTAACATAGCAGTAAGAACTGTTACTTTTTTCATCATTTCAAATCATTCCTTTGAGTTTAATTCTCGCCGTTGTAGCTACCGCTAGAAATAATTCTTGTAGAGGAGTGATTTGATAAATCATTGCCCATTTCTGTTTCACTTTCTCGAATGTAGTTACTAATACCATCGCTTTCATTGCCTTGATTGTCTTCAGTCGATGGGTTGTAAGTCGGTTCAACTTCATAGTGCGATAAACCACAAGTAGTAGCTCGACGGGGAACTGTTTGGCGAAGCAAAGGAATATACATTGCACCATCACAACCTTGAGCAGATAAATCACCGCTAGCACTATCAATCCATTGCCATTGAACATTATCTGTTTGACGTAAATTCACGGGTTCTTGGCGAAGTTGCTTCATGACATTCGTCCAAACAGGTAAAGCGCCTGATGAACCTGTTAAACCTGTTATTTTGTTGTCGTCTAAACCTAACCAAACTACCGCAACATGATTACCAGAATATCCTGCGAACCAAGAGTCACGCGTATCATTTGTTGTGCCTGACTTACCAGCTAAATTTAGAGACTCAGGTAAACTGCTATATGCTGAACGACCTGTACCTGAACGCATTACTTGTTGTAAACCATAATTCAAAATATATGCCGCAGCAGGGTCAATCGTTTGTTGTACGTTTAGACCATATCGTTCTAATAAACGACCTTTAGCATCAACAACAGTGCGTATTGAACGAGGTGGATATTTGAAACCACCAGTAGCGAAGTTTCCATAAATACTTAATACCTCCATCGGTGACATATTGACTGCACCTAGATAGATTGAAGGATAAGCTGGAATGTCTGAAGTTACTCCAAATTGCTTTAATTTATTACTAAAGGTTGATAAGCCAAACTCATTGGCAAGACGTACTGTAGATAAGTTGTATGAATTTGCTAATGCCTGTTGCATTGGTACTACGCCATGTTCGCCACCACTATAGTTTTTAGGCGTCCAACTTTTATCTCCATCAATAGGGATATTGACAGCAGTATCTTCAATAGGGGTAGCCCATGTGTAGCGACCAGATTCTATTGCATTCAAATAGATAATTGGTTTGAGTAATGAACCAACCTGACGTTTAGCATCAAGTGCGCGGTTAAATCCAGTAAAATCTTGAGTAGAACCAACAGCTGCGATTAACTCACCATTTTCAGGATGGGCAACAAGAACAGCACCTTGAAGATTCTTTAAACGAGAAGGGTTGCTACCTGCTAAGCGTTCTACAGAGCTTTTAAAAGCATTTTGAACTTGAGTTTGAGCTATTGGATCAAGTGTCGTAAAGATTTTTAAGCCTTGATTGGTAATATCACTTTCTTGATATTCTGTGCGTAGTTGGCGACGAACAATATCAAGAAAATCTGGGAATTTAGCAGGGCCTAAACTTGGTTTACTGACAACATTTAAAGGACGTGCAATTTCATCTTGATATTCAGCTTCTGTTAAATAGCCCATGACCAACATGTTATTCAATACGATGTCACGACGTTTTTTAGCTGATTCTGGATTGCGCCAAGGATTGTATAATGATGGACCTTGAACCAAGCCTACTAGGAATGCTTGCTGAGAAATATTAAGTTCACGTAATGGTAAACCAAAATAAAATTGTGAAGCTAAACCGTAACCATTAATTGAGTAGTTGCCATTTTGTCCAAGATTAACTTCATTTAGATACGCTTCAAGAATTTCATCTTTGCTGTAATGAAGTTCAATCAATAAAGCCATTAACGCTTCATTTACTTTTCTTTTGAGCGTTTTTTCAGGAGAAAGGTAGAAGTTCTTGACCAATTGTTGTGTTAGTGTTGAACCACCTTGTCGTTTTCCGCCAGTTGCGTTACTCACTAAAGCACGAGCTGTACCACGAATCGAGACACCATGATGTTGATAAAAATTTCGATCCTCTGTTGAAATGAGTGCTTCAATCAACGGTTTTGGTACTTTATTTAATTTTATGAGTACGCGATCTTCATTATGTTGAGGGTAAATACCACCAATCAATAAAGGCTCTAAACGAGCAACACCCGTATTTGATGGTTTAGTTGATCTAATTTCACTCACTTGACCGTCGATAAATGCAACTTCAAGCACTTGCTCTGGTTCAGTTGTATCACCGTAATCAAAACCACGAGTGTGGACATACATTTGATTACCTTGAATAACATAGCTTCCAGATTTATCGTAATTAGAAGTGTTTTTATAGCCCAAGAGTTTTAACTCTTGAGTAAAATTCTCTTGAGTAATCGGCGCGTTCGCATAGATTTCTAAAGGACGAGCAAATACTTTGGCAGGAATATCCCAACGCTGCCCCTCAAACTTATTGCGGATAATATTATCTAAACGGATCAAATAGATACTAAAAGCAATAAATACACCGATCACTAAAATTGAAAAAATTAGTGCTAGAAAACCGATACCACGTTCACACTTCATAGATTTGCGATAAAACCAAAACAATGAGGGTAATGATGCGATAGCTTATAAGCAATTTGCAATCATAAAACTGTCAATAAATAGCAACATGAAATAAAAACTTTAAGAAAGTGTTGACATTATTCGTATAAAAAAACAACGAATATACATTTTTATACTTTTTAATCAATCATCAACGAAATTTGCACTGTTAATGATATGATAGGCAGGAATCGCGACGGAGCTGAATTATTCGTGCAAATTTCACATAAATCCTTTCGAAATATTGGTCTAATTGGGCGACCAGACAAGTATTCTGTTGTAGAAACGTTATGTTTAATCCATGATCATTTGATCACTTTAGGTTTAAACCCTGTATTCGACCAAGAAACTGCACAACTCGTTCCGTATAGTCATGGACAAACGGTTAGCCGAAATTTACTTGGTGAAGTTGTAGATCTTGTGATTGTTGTAGGAGGGGATGGTTCTTTACTCCATGCAGCACGTGCTTTAGTTCGTTACAACACACCAGTGATTGGGATTAACCGAGGTCGATTAGGATTTTTAACCGACATCAAACCTGCTGAAGCAATTTTTAAACTTGATCAAGTTTTGCAAGGACATTTTCAGTTAGATCGCCGTTTCTTATTAGAAATGGAAGTAAGAACTAACAATGAAACGATTTATGATGCAATTGCATTGAATGATGTAGTTTTACACTCAGGAAAATCAGTTCATATGATTGATTTTGAGCTGAGCATCGATGGTCAGTATGTTTATCGACAACATAGTGATGGTTTAATTGTTTCAACGCCAACAGGTTCAACAGCATATGCTTTATCTGGTGGTGGACCTATTTTACATCCGAGCATGGATGCGATCGCTTTAGTTCCGATGCACCCACATACGCTTTCATCAAGACCAATCGTCGTTGGTGGGCACAGTGAAGTTAAAATTACGATACGAGAAAATCGCGTATTACCGATGGTGAGCGCAGATGGACAACACAGTGTGGCATTAAATGTTGGCGACACAGTGCATATTCGTAAACATCCGTTTAAACTAAGCTTATTACATCCACCTGGTTATGATTTTTATATGGCTTGCCGTACTAAACTGGGTTGGAATCAAGATTTTGAATCTTTTCAACAGGATGAATCATGAATATTGAACAAATGCTCGCTATTTTAAATCCTGAAATCGTTGAGCGTCTTAAAACAGCTGTTGAAATTGGTAAATGGCCAAATGGTATTGCATTGACTAAAGAGCAGCGCGAGATTTGTATGCAAGCTGTATACGCTTGGGAAATGGAAAATTTACCTGAAGAACAGCGTAGCGGTTATATCGATCGTGGTACAAAAGAAGAAGGTGAGGAATGTGATGACGATCATCACAAGAATGAACCTGAATTTAAACCGATTCGTTTCGTTTAATTATAAAAAGCTCAGTATTAACTGAGCTTTTTATTTTATACCTAGTGCACTCGTGTTTCCCAAAGTTCTTTCGCTTTAGTCATCGCTTCACCATAACTATTTACAGCACTCATCGTATATAAAGCGATTCCCATTGTTTCAATCACGGCCACTTCACCATATTCATGTGTTTGCTCACCCAACCAAACCGCTTTAAATATTGCTAAATCAAGTTCTTCTTCAATAGGACTACGATCTGGTGTCAGTTTAGGTAGTTCATGCTCGTACAATTCACCGTTCTTAATCCCACAAATTAAAGTCTTGGCATCAGGATTGCGCTCAAACTCCCCACCTTCACCTTTTATCACAGCGCTATTTTTATAGCCTAATCGAAAAGCTGTTTGTTGGTGTGATGATCTGTAAGCAGGGTGGAAAATTGCCTGTAAAGTTGCCTTTGCATTAAATGGATTAATTAAGCGCGCCAGTGTATGAATTGGTGAGCGAAGACCCATTACATTTCTGAGTGATATTAGATCACTTAAAATAGGTGATATTGTTTCAAGTGGTAAGTAAGCAAAATGATGTTGTTCAAGTTGCTGTTTTACCTCTTGTTGATTATGGCAAATTGGGTAGCCTAAATATTCTAACACCTGTTCAGTATAAACACGGTTAATTGTGTGACCCGATGCTCCATGCATTACAATTTTATAACCATGATGAGCTAATGTTAAAGCTGCAAGAATGAACCATGGATAATGCTTACGTTTTCCAGCATATGAAGACCAATCTAGATCAACATCTAAAGATTCAAAGTTGAGTTGATCACGTGTTGCTTGAACAAAACCTGCAAGTTCATCAACAGATTCCTCTTTGACACGCAAAAGCATTAAAAATGCGCCAAGTTGAACATCTAGCACTTCATTTTTCAAAATCATGCTAAATGCTTGATATGCTTCTTCATAGCTTAAAGAGCGCGATCCTGTTTTACCTTTACCTAAAATACGAACATATTGAGCAAACGGATGTTCTGCGGTTTTATAAATATTTCGTTTGGTATTCATGATAATTCTGATGTGATCGATAACTAGAAAATAATATGACATAAAGTTAGCTGTGTTGAGTAATAAACGCTGAGATAAATTCGGTTTAATTTGTTTGGCGAAATATTAAACATTACAAGCGAAATTATTGACCGAATCAGTCTAGTGAATTGATGCAAACGGACCATGACATCAACTTGAAAAATCATTAGCATGACTGCGAAACAAACTTTTAAGAACAAAGAAAGCGAAAGGAAATAGCGATGTTAGCTTACGATGCAGATTTGGAACTCTTCCGTGATAACTTCAAACGTTTTATGAGTGAGCATGTTGCTCCACATTATGATCAATGGGAACGTGAAGGCATTATGCCGCGCTCAGTTTGGAATTTACTGGGTGAAAATGGTTTCTTATGTGTAGATGTACCTGAAGAGTACGGTGGCTATGGTGTGCCAACACATTATTCATTGATGTTGGTTGAAGAGTCTGCTCGTGCGGGATATTGTGCTTTATCGACAGCAATTTCATGTCACTCTGAAATTGCTGCTCCTTATATTCAACATATTGGTACAGAAGAGCAAAAACAATATTGGTTACCAAAAATGGTATCAGGTGAGGCAGTTGGTGCAATAGGTATGACCGAGCCAGGTGCGGGTTCTGATTTGCAGGCTATGCGTACTAGTGCAATCCTACAAGGTGATCACTACATTCTAAATGGATCAAAAACATTTATTTCAAATGGTCAACATGCAGATGTTGTTGTTCTTGCAGTAAAAACTGATCCACAAGCACGTGCTAAGGGTGTATCGTTACTACTGGTCGATACTCATCTCGAAGGTTTCAAGAAAGGCACTAACCTCGATAAAATTGGCTTGCACTCGCAAGATACGTCTGAATTGTTCTTTGATAATGTTAAAGTACCTAAAGATCAATTGCTTGGTAATGCTGGTTCTGGTTTTGCTTATTTGATGCAAGAATTGCCTCGTGAACGTACAGCAATTGCATCTACAGCTTTAGGTGCAATTCGTGGTGCAATTGATTTAGCTACTGCTTATGTAAAAGAGCGTCAAGCATTTGGTCAGGCAATTTCGCAGTTCCAAAATACGCGTTTTGTATTGGCTCAAGCGAAGATTGATGAGTTGGCAACAGCAGCTTTCTACAATCAGAACGTAGAGCTTTATATGGAAGGTAAGCTAGATGTTGAAACGGCTGCTGCACTGAAGAGTTTCAGTACAGATATGCAAATGAAGGTATCTGATAACTTACTTCAGTTATTTGGTGGTTATGGTTATATGACTGAATATCCAATCTCACGTTTCTTTGTTGATGCTCGTATTCAACGTATTTATGGTGGTACCAACGAGATTATGAAAGAAATCGTAGCTCGTGGATTGATTGGTAAATCATAAGCCAACTTTGATATCCTAAGCCTGCTTTTTAGCAGGCTTTTTTATTGTTCTTCTGTTGAATATTGAATCACTGGATAAGTTTTTTGTTTAGGGAGTTTGTGTAAAGCATTGTTGATATCAAGCAGAAATTTATCTGCTTCATCTTGGTTTGGCCAATGATTATTATATTGACTTCTTTTTTGATTATTCACACTACATCCTGTAACTTCCATATTCTCTGGATTAAATGACCAATCATTTGGATTTTTCAAAGTAACGTCCAATGCACTATCACAACTTTTCCAGAGCTTTACGAATGAATTTTCTGTTTGAGGTTTCAGCTCTTTAACAGGATAAATAGAATAGCCTTTCATTTCTGAATTAAAAAATTGGATAAATAGATAAGAGGGCATTCCTCCCCAATTGATCGCCGTATTTGGTGGGAGTTCAATACTTGTTAAATCTTTTTCATTTAATGGATGTTGCTGTTGGTCTTTTTGAAATGAATTTTTTGATTTGTATTTGAGTTTGGTTGCGTTAGGAACAGTTATTCCTCTGATTTGAGTTGTTGTCGTTGTAACATAATAGGGTGAAGAATCTTTATTACATCCTGTTGGATTATAGCAGCCTATGCATCCTGCTAGACTTGTGGCGATTACGCTAATCAGTAAAGGTGTTTTTATATTCATTATCATGGATGGCATCAATTTTTATTTATTACAGATTTTATCAAACTTGATTGAATTTTGTCTGTTGTGATTGAATAAAGCGGAATCTGATGCTTGATGAATAATTTTAAAAACAAAGGTCGGGATTGTAATGATTTGCGAAAAACCATTTATAAAAATACGCAAGGGCTTTGACCTAAGCAAAAAGAGTTAAATCTTCGCGTGTTTAAAGCGTTAAAGTCTTGTTATACTAGCTTCGCATAACAGTTCATAGATGAATTGTAACCCATTTATATAGATGATTTTGCTGAGGCTGCATTCAATGGTAAACGATGGACAAAACACATCGACGTCACTTAATTTAGAACAAATTCGTAATGATATAGATAGTGTTGATCAACAAATCCAAGAATTACTTAACCGTCGAGCTACGCTGGCTGAAGCTGTAGCAAAAGCAAAATTTGCAGCTGAAGAAAACCCATTATTTTATCGTCCTGAACGTGAGGCTCAAGTTCTCCGCAAGGTGATGGAACGTAATCAAGGTCCATTGTCTGATGCGACGATGGCACGTTTATTTCGTGAAATCATGTCCGCTTGTTTAGCACTTGAAGCACCTCAAAGCATTGCATTTTTAGGTCCTGAAGGTACATATACGCATTCAGCTGTGCTAAAACATTTTGGTAAAGATGCAGTTGTGCGCCCATTGCCAACGATTGATGAAGTGTTCCGTGAAGTTGAAGCTGGTGGTGCGCATTATGGTGTTGTTCCAGTTGAGAATTCATCAGAAGGTATCGTAAACCACACTTTAGATTGCTTTAAATCATCTACTTTAAATGTGATTGGTGAAGTAGAACTTCGCATTCATCATCAATTTCTCGTATCTGAAAATACTCGTAAAGACAGCATCAAACAGATTTATGCACATCAACAAACCCTTGCTCAATGTCGCAAATGGTTAGATGCGCATTATCCAGGTGTAGAGCGTGTAGCGCTTAATTCAAATGCGGAAGCTGCTCGCCGTATTCGTAATGAGTGGCATTCTGCCGCTATTGCTTCAGATATTGCTGCAAGTATGTATAACTTAGAGATATTACATAGCAACATTGAAGATAACCCTGAAAATACGACTCGTTTCCTTGTGATTGGTCGCGAGAAAATTCCACAAAGTGGTAATGATAAAACGTCTTTACTGATTTCTGCACATGATCGTGCGGGTGCTTTATTGGAAATCCTTGCGCCATTTGCCAAACATAAAATTAGTTTGACTAGTATTGAAACTCGTCCAGCGCTTCCTGAGAAATGGGCTTATGTTTTCTTCATTGATTTGGAAGGGCATATTGATCAAGAAAATGTAGCTGCAGCATTAGATGAAATTCGACCTAATGTAAAAGAATTGCGAGTTTTGGGTTCATATCCTATCGCTGTTTTATAGTTCAATTTATTTTAAATCCGTTCCAGTCTCCCTTTTTAAAGGGAGATACTTTCCGATCTTTTTTAAAGAGAGGTTAGAGAGATTTTCAGATAGGCAAAAATGTTTTATGTCTCAACCATTATTTAATAAAGTTGCATTTATTGGGCTTGGGCTGATAGGGTCGAGTCTTGCTCGTGTGATTGTGGCAGAACAGCTTGCTGGTCAAATTGTTGCGTCAACACGCTCAAAAAAAACACTAGAAGATGCCAAAACACTAGGGCTTATTCAACACGGTTATGCAACACCTGAAGAAGCTGTTCAAGATGCAGATTTAATTGTTTTAGCCTTACCTGTCAGAGCGACGCAAAAAGTACTTGAACAGATCAAACCTTACCTAACTGAAAATGTCATTATCACAGATGTTGGTAGTACTAAAGGTAATGTGGTTGAAGCTGCTAAAGCGGTCTTTGGTGAAAATTTACCTATAGGTTTTGTACCAGGACATCCAATTGCAGGTGCAGAACATACAGGTGTGCATGCGGGTAAAGTTGATTTATTTGCCAATCATAAAGTGATTTTGACGCCACTACCGACTAGTGCAGATTGGGCTGTTGAGAAGTTGATTCAACTATGGTCTGCTGCAAAAGCAGAAGTTATATGCATGGATGTGAAGAAGCATGATGAAGTGCTTGCACATACAAGCCACTTACCACATTTGATGGCATTTAATTTAGTTGAGCAGCTTGCAAACCGTGAAGATAATTTAGATATTTTTCGCTATGCTGCAGGTGGTTTTCGTGATTTCTCACGTATCGCAGCAAGTGATCCTCAGATGTGGCATGACATTTTCTTTGCCAATAAAACTGCAATCTTGAATGCTGTTGATGGCTTTGAACAGCAATTGTCGATTTTAAAGAAATTGATTGCACAGGAAGATTCCCAAGCGTTGATGGGACTGCTCGGGCATGCTCAAGCAGCACGTCAGCACTTTAACCATATGTTGGCCAAAAAACCTTTGATGGAGAAAAACAAGGTGACACAGCAATTTACCATTTTACCAGGAAAGAAAACATTTACAGGTAAATTCACCGTACCGGGTGACAAGTCTGTGTCACATCGCTCTATCATGTTTGGTGCGATTGCAGAAGGCACAACTCATGTAACAGGTTTCTTGGAAGGCGAAGATGCTTTAGCAACTCTCCAAGCTTTTCGTGATATGGGAGTGAGCATCGAAGGTCCAAAGAATGGCGAAGTGACGATTCATGGCGTTGGAATGCAAGGTCTAAAAGCACCTGCTGGTGCTTTATACATGGGTAACTCAGGCACAAGTATGCGCTTGTTGTCTGGAATGCTTTCTGCTCAAAAATTTGATTCTGTCATGACTGGTGATGCATCGCTGTCTAAGCGTCCAATGGAACGTATTGCAAAACCATTGCGTTTGATGGGTGCGCAAATTCAAACCACAGGTGAGAAAGGTACACCGCCAGTTAGCATTACGGGTAGCCAAGTTTTAAAGGGTATTGATTACGACTTGCCAATGGCTTCGGCTCAAGTCAAATCAGGTATTTTACTAGCAGGTCTATGGGCTGAAGGTGAAACTTCGGTAACAGAACCAGAGCCAACGCGTGATCACACAGAACGTATGTTGCGTGCTTTTGGTTATGATGTGAAAACCGAAGGCAATAAAATCTCACTTGTGGGTGGTGGTAAGTTAGTCGGTACTGATATTCAAGTTCCTTCTGATATTTCATCGGCTGCATTCTTCATGGTGGGTGCCGCAATCACAGAAGGTGCTGATGTAATTCTTGAAGCTGTTGGAATCAATCCAACACGTACTGGTGTGATTGAAATTCTTAAACAGATGGGTGCTGATTTGACGGTAGAAAATGAGCGTATTGCAGGTGGTGAACCTATCGCAGATATTCATA
Organism: Acinetobacter sp. SK-43; assembly: GCF_015351505.1. NCBI lineage: Bacteria > Pseudomonadati > Pseudomonadota > Gammaproteobacteria > Moraxellales > Moraxellaceae > Acinetobacter > Acinetobacter sp. SK-43. The sequence goes on along the minus strand of NZ_JADKPY010000058.1, from coordinate 1,357 downwards.
TCAAAGGTTCTCGTACACTCAAGGGTATTCACATGCCTGAAGATCAAGTACCTTTGGCAATTGATGAGTTCCCAGCATTATTCATTGCTGCAGCATGTGCGGAAGGTCAAACAGTATTAACTGGTGCTGCTGAATTACGTGTCAAAGAATCTGATCGTATCCAAGTGATGGCAGATGGTTTGAAAATCATGGGCATCGATTGTACGCCAACAGAAGACGGTATCATTATCGAAGGTAAAGGCAAATCAGGTGATTGGTCTGCAATCTTTAATGGTGGCGAGATTGAATCACACCATGACCATCGCATAGCAATGAGTTTCAGTATTGCTGGTTTAAGAACCGCTGGTGCGATTACAATTCATGGTACAGAGACGGTTGCGACTAGTTTCCCAACTTTTACTGAACTAGCAAATGCTGCTGGTTTGGATTTACAAGTTGTGAACCAATAATGTGTAGGATAGCAGCATTTAATTCAATAAATGCTGCTATCTCAAGCTGATTTATAACAATAAAGTTTCAAATCTCTCATCTCGATTGAAAAATAATTAAGTTTTGCTTTGTACATATCTAATCGGGTCGAAATTCCTAAAATTTGAACAAGAGGTAAGACAATCGGCTAATCAATTAAAGACAATTGTATATATAATAATTCATACCGCTGCAGTAGGCTTTACTCTGCGATCCAGAGTTAAAAAACATAAAAATAGAGGGAATACCATGAGAACGTTGCAATTCATAGCAGATTGCCTAAAACATGGATTGATCGATCATCCACCGAATGAATGTTACATTACTCAAGAGTATGTAGCAGCGTTATTGTATAAGCAATTAGAACAATATGGTTTTGATGCTCAACACATTCGACATGAACATCAAAAGATTGAAGTTCGTATAGATAACCATCATTTGCCACTCTCTATTTTATGTTCTCAGCAAGATGCGGAAGGACATATCTTGTGTCAAATTTCAGCCAATCCACAGCAAGAACAAGCATGGTTTGAACGTATAGAGACACAAAGCATCATTCGTCAATTAGCTCAAGCTGTTGAAAATAGTTTAAAAGCTGAACATAGTTTTTCTGATTTTGTTTGGAAATCTTAACTACATATTTTTTAGCTCTATATATAAAGTGGATAACAAATCTGTTGATCCACTTTTTTTATTAATATTAATTAGAAATATTTATTTTTATAGTGACATTATTTAATAAAAATTAACAAATGAAAAAATAATAGTGTTTGAATTTTGAGCTACTTTTCTATTAATTTAAAAATGATTTTTAACAAAGAATTACTCAATCTCCTCCTTTAATTCATAATATTTTTCCAGAGAATTAATATGACCACTATATCTAGTA
>NZ_JADKPY010000057.1:0-66932 GCF_015351505.1 Acinetobacter sp. SK-43 | reverse complement strand
GTTTTTTATTTAAAGCAAACTATGGGACAGTAGTGGGGCAAACCTACCGTTTACCTACAGAGGTCGAATGGGAATATGCTGCTCGTGCAGGAACTTCGGCTGCATTTTACTGGGGTGATGATTTGAATCGAGATCAAGCTTGTAAATATGCAAATGTGTTAGATCCAACCACAGTTTCTGCATTGCCACAAACAAGCTCGTGGAACTTATTTAATTGTACTGATGGCTATACTTATACCTCACCAGTTGGGAAGTTTATACCAAACAACTTTGGTTTATACGATATGACAGCAAATGCACGGGAGTGGGTAGATGATTGTTGGCACCCAAATTATGAGAATGCGCCTGTAACTAATCGTGTTTGGAGTGAAGAGAATAACGGGCAATGTAATTTCCCTGTGTTACGTGGAGGTGCATGGATATACAACACTTATAATGCTCGAACAGCCTATCGAAATGCTTATGTAACTTCCCAAGCACGTTCGATCATGTGGGGATTCCGCTTGGTTCGTGAAATTTAGTTATCACTTTTAGTTTACTAAGGAATGATTGATCATTTTTATTAAAATCGACATAAGTTTTAGGCTAAGAAATAAACTAAATTTACGTTGATTGAATATTTACTTTTTAATGATTTAAGTATATTTAAATCCATCATATACATTATTTTTGTGAGTATAACTGTATGATACAGTTTGATTTTTCTAAACTATCTCCCCAAGTGGTTTGGCGACATTTTGAGACTTTGTGTAGGATTCCACGACCATCAAAACATGAACAACAATTACGACAGCATCTCAAAGATTGGGCGGAACAGCGCAACCTAGAAACCTATGTTGATGACATTGGTAATTTAATTATTCGAAAAGCTGCCACAGCAGGTAAAGAGCAAGTTGCAGGTGTGATTTTGCAGGGACACTTAGATATGGTGACTCAGGCAAATCGTGGTACTCAACATGATTTCTTTAAAGATCCTATTCAACCTGTATTAAAAGATGGCTGGCTTATTGCTGAAAACACGACATTGGGCGCAGATAATGGTATCGGAGTAGCACTTGCACTTGCTGTATTAGAATCAAATGATGTTGCGCATGGTCCGATTGAAGTCCTACTCACTATTGATGAAGAAGCAGGAATGAGCGGTGCTCGTTTGCTTGAGTCGGGTGTTTTAACAGGGCAATGGTTATTTAATATTGATACCGAAGAATGGGGTGAGCTCTATCTTGGCTGTGCAGGCAGTATTGATCTAGAAGTAGGACAGTCACTTCAATATGAACCAGCACCTGAAAATTTGATTTTTGTTGATCTGTTGGTATCTGGATTGAAAGGTGGTCACTCAGGTGTTGATATTCATTTGGGGCGTGGAAATGCCAATGTGATTTTAGCCGATTTCCTGAATGACTATTTATCGCAAACAAATGGACGATTGGTTGAGTTTATCGGTGGAACAGCACGCAATGCTATCCCACGTGAAGCGGTAGCAACAATTGCAATTAAATCGGGACAATTACCTGAGCTAGAAAAAGCAGTTGCTGTGATACAAGCTGAATGGCAAAAAAAGTTACAAGGCATTGATTATCAGTTGCAAATCACCGTGCAGCAGAATGCTAATCAGATAAATGAAGTTATTATCTTTCAACAGCAACAAGCCTGGTTGCAGGCATTGGCAACGTGTCCATATGGTATTTCACAGTGGAGTCGTGCTTTACCTGATGTGGTTGAAACCTCGAATAATATTGGTGTGGTCAAACTCACTAAAGATGAGGCGAAAACTTTAATTATGGTTCGTTCGATGGTGAACCAAGAAGCACTAACATTTGCCCAGAATATCCAACTGCACTTTGCAAAGTTTAGTATTCAATCCGAGTTAACACCTTTAGTTTCAGGTTGGACACCAAATCCCGATTCAGCTGCGTTGAAATGTCTGCAACAAGCTTATCAATCTGCATTTGAAATTGAGCCGAATTTAAAAGTCATACATGCTGGTTTGGAGTGTGGAATTATTGCTGAACACTATCCAGATTTACAGATGGTATCTTTTGGCCCTGATATTCAAGATGCACACGCACCAGGTGAAAGAGTTAAAGTAGATACGGTAGAGAAATGCTGGAAATTATTGGTTACGGCTTTGGAATCTGTAAGATAAATTTCATAGAAAAGAAGCTCATTCATGAGCTTCTTAAACTTTGACAATGACCTGAAACAGATTTTTGTCTAGTTCAATAAATTCAATTTCACAATCAATAAATTTTTCAATCATCATGGCTTGTGTGAGGGTATGTTCGCTAATACATTTTGCGGTAAATTCACCACCTTGCCCCAATGCCAAAGGTAATAGTAACTGATCCGCTAAATATTCATCGACAGCAGCATTAGATTCCATATATTGCTTCACCTGTTCAGCCAAATGATTGGCTATTTGTTCTGCACTTTTGCGCATTTCACCTAAAGCAGTAAATAGCTGAACGTGATGTTGATGTTCAAGTTTGACATACGCTGTATTGCCTTGACTGATGCCATTTAAATGGAATTGCTGCTGAGTATCTAATTTCAATCTTTTATTTAACGTTGCAAGTTCCCGTTGTGCAATTTGTGCTTCTTCGGAAAGGTTGAGTACTGCTGCAAAAGCCTCTGTGCTTTGTAAAATACCACGATCTAATAAATTTAGTTTGTTTCGATGTTGCCAAGGCTGAATTTTGATTTGAATTTCACCAGCACCAATCGGGAAGAAGCCTGCTTTATTTAATATAAACTCGACCGCTATTCCAAGTTTTTCTAATGCTGGTAAAAAGCAATGCTCGATAAAATCTGCTGTGGGTGAAAGCGGGTTATGTGTACCTCCGGAAATTGTGAGTTCACTGGCTTCATTTTGTAATAACAAAGCAGGTAAAAGAGTTTGTAAAACCAGTGTTGTGCTTCCAGCTGAACCAATCTGGAATTGGTATTTTCCATTTTGTACATGCTGTGGCGCAAAATATAAATGCTGGCTATGGAGTTCAGCACCTTCTACATAAGCTTGGCTGATGTGTTGAGATGCCTGTACACAGACTAAATGCTGACGCATTAAGCCTGGCTTTTTACGCCCAGCGCGAATGTTGATTAATTCAAATGCTTGACCTGTAATCATCGAAAGGGCCAGGGCAGTTCTTAAAATCTGCCCACCACCTTCACCTTGTGAACCATCAATTTGGATGGTTGCTGGCATATTTGCCAAAGCCTTATTCACGTCTATTTTCCTTATTTTGTAATTTAATGAACATACTGTCAGTACATGGTAATGCGAAGTAACGCGTGACTTTGCTTTTGGCAAAGGTTTGCTAGGTACATGGTGCTGAGCCTAATCAGTGAAGATTGATGCACGGCTCACATGCTGCCATAGCCGCCTGAATTATTTTCAATCCCTCAGATCGGAGTAAAGCAGGATCTTGTACTCGCCCAGTATGTCCAAACTGTGCTTGTGAACTAAATCCACAAAATTTGTTGTCTATTCGACTAAAGCAATCTGCCAGTTTGCAGCCTGAATTTTGATATTTAAATCACGTAATTTTGCACTGATATCATCTGCCTGTTTTTGCAAATTGGAAACAGGAATGACTTTTTGCCACTTAATTTCCCGTGCGCTATAACGGTCAGGTTCACGATGTGTGTTGGCAATCGCATCAATGAGAATCTTATGCTGTTCGGCATAACTATCACGTAAGCTTAATAGGGACAGCAATATTTTGTCATCCTCTAATTTTGCTTGCGCATTGGTTAAATGAATACGGCAAATCAACTGATTGCTTTCTTGGGTTAAAGCAAATACCTGTTTGATCAGTTCATTTGGATCTTCACTCGGTTCATCACCATCTTGTACCAATACATTGGCGTTGATCCGTTGTTTTAATGAAGCGAGCTTTTTTTGTTGATCGCTTCGAAGTAAAAGTGCTTCTGCGAGTTTCATATATTATCCTTTTTAAATTCGGATAGTTGCATGCACCAATCTTTTGAAATGGCATATAAAATCTCAGCCAATTCTCTACAGCATTCAGGTGTGAAAAGCAGATTATCATCACCTAGTTCACTGTTGATATATTCAAAGATATTGCCATGAGCTAGGTTATGTCTAACTCTAACAATTTCTACATGCTTCAAATCTGGTTTTTTAGAATCTAAATTTGCTTCAAAATTGTTCTCGTTAGGAAACTTTAGGGAATTAACAGGCATATTTATCATTTGAGCATTTTTAAGCAAATTATTACTCAATGTTGGAATGCTGGTTAATGCATTCAAGTCGTTTGTAGATGAGCTTGTTTGTTTAGCATAAGTAATCCTTATTGATGCCTCAATTCCATTAATAAAACAGCTGCATGCTGGAAGATATAATGACTGTTTCATTGCTTCCAATGCTTGTGTAAAAAACCAATGTATTTCAGCACCTAAATCAAGAGTCAGGAAAAATATTTTCTCGTCATGTTCATTCTTCCATTCATTAAGTATTTTTGTTTCTTCATTTTGCATGTAACTATTACCCCTTAACACAAACTACTTGTCGTAATGTATAAACCACTTCAACCAAATCCTTTTGTGCATTCATTACATCTTCAATTGGTTTATACGCCGATGGAATTTCATCAATTACAGCCGCATCTTTACGGCATTCCACACCTTCAGTCTGGGCAATCTGATCTTCAACAGTGAATCGACGTTTTGCTTCAGCACGGCTCATCACGCGTCCTGCACCATGTGAACATGAGCAAAATGACTCCTGATTTCCAAGACCACGAACAATAAAGGACTTGGCACCCATTGAACCTGGGATAATTCCATATTGTCCAAGTTTGGCGCTGACAGCACCTTTACGAGTGACCATCACTTCTTCGCCATAATGTTCTTCCTTTTCCACATAATTATGGTGACAGTTCACCGCTTCCAATTTTGCATTAAATGGTTTTGGAATAATCGTTGCTAAAGCTTTAATTGCTGACTGCATCATGATTTCACGATTTTTCATCGCAAAGCGTTGTGCCCAACCTACAGCAAACCAGTAATCATCAAAATGCTCAGTTCCTTCAACTAAATATGCCAAATCTTTATTGGGTAAGTTAATAAAGTGCTTCTGCATATCTTTACGTGCGAGCTCAATAAAATGGTTACCGATGGCATTGCCGACACCACGAGAACCTGAGTGCAACATAATCCAAACATGATCATGTTCATCTAAACAGATTTCTACAAAGTGATTTCCTGTACCTAAAGTTCCCAACTGCTTGCGGTTGTTGGTATTTTTTAGGCGAGGGTGTTTAGCACAAATCAACTCAAAGTCTGCAACCAAACCTCCCCAAGCTTGATCTACCATTTCAGGTGGTGTTTCCCAAGAACCTTTATCTCGTCCACGTTTGGTCATTCCATGTGGAATCAAGCGTTCAAGTTCGGTTCGTAAAGCATGTAAATTATCTGGTAAATCCGATGCTGTTAAGCTAGTACGAGTCGCCATCATTCCACACCCAATATCCACACCGACGGCAGCAGGGATAATCGCACCTTTGGTTGGAATCACGCTTCCAATCGTTGCACCTAAACCGAAGTGTACGTCTGGCATCACAGCCATCCATTTATAAATAAAAGGCATTTGAGCCGTTTGTAATAACTGCTGTTTTGAGTTGTCATCAACAATTACGCCATTGGTCCACATTTTTACAGGCATGCCTTTTTCATTCTGTAGAACTTGATAAGTACGTTTTTGTTGTTCTTGTTCAAATTGAGCTTGTTGGTTAATTTGTTCAACGACAGACATTTTCATTTTTCCTTTCAAAGCCTGCCTGCCAAGCGTTTGCAGGCAGGTGATATTCACAATATCCCAGTGATGTTGTGTACTTATACTATTGCAGTGACTATGCCAACTTTTTAAAATTTAATTTAAAATATGTATAAATATTTGATAATTAATAAAAATAAATTTTTGAATATTTTGAAAAAACATGTTTGTAGATGATTTTGTTGATATTTATATATCTAAAATGATATTTAAGTATATTAAAAGATAGGTGAGCTATCCTGAGATGTTATTGATAGATCAAATATAAGGTGATCTATTAAAATTTATCAATTTTTGTAAGTTGACCTGTCATATCTAAGCTAAATTGATCGAAATCATCAGCTAAATAAAAGTTGCCTTGATAATATTGGTGGACTTCATCTGCAATCGCTTTTTGTCCAATTTGATCCTGATGACGTGGACTGAAATGCGTCAGAATGAGATTGCCTAAATTATGTTTTTGTGCAAATTCAGCCACCTTTTTGGCGGAACTATGCATTGGGCCTGAACCCACTTTATCTAAAATAGCTTGAGTGTAAGTGCTTTCGTGAATTAGGAGTTGAGCATCTTGGCAAGCTTGTGCCAACAACTCAGGACTATCATTATCTCCACCGACAATCGCATGTACACGTTGCGTTTGGGTTTGAATAAAAGCAGCTGCTTTTAAGGTTTGCTCATTTAACTGGACGTCTAAGCCTTGCTGTAAATCACCCCAAACTTTGCCTTTTGCTACGCCGAGTTGAATTAAAGCCTGAGTATCTAATTTCTTTTGGGTGTATTGCGCAATAATACTAAATGCAAAACTGGGTACACGATGACTGAGCGGATGGGCTTGAATCGAAAGTTCATCTGTTATCTGTAGTATTTGAGTGGCTTCATTCACATTGATAAAATTGAGTGGATAGGGCAAATGTAAATCCGTTAATTGGGTCGTAACTTCAATCCATTGTTGAATCTCTTTCGGGGCAATAATGGTTAAAGGGGCTGTACGGGCATTCATACCTGCACTGGCCAATAAACCAACTAATCCATAACAGTGATCACCATGAACATGGGTAATGCAGATCGCAACTAAGTTCTGTAATGAAAGTTTAGCCTGTTGAATGCGATGCTGTGTGCCTTCACCAGCATCGACCAATATCCAGTCTTTATTCTTGCTGTTGCGGATGGCTAGCGCAGAAACGTTACGTGTGAGTGTAGGTACACCAGAAGACGTGCCTAAAAAAGTAAAATGAAGCATATTGTTGGAATTTTTCATCGAGTTGCGTATTGTATATAATAGACATATATAAAATATTATAGAAATTATGCTGAATGCAAAAAAAACTGTTGTAATTGGTTTTGTGGGTTCTACCTTGGATCAAGGAAGGCGTCCTGATCGATGGCAACGCTGGCGTCCGACCTTGAGTCTTCTAATGCATGAAGATCTGATTGTGGATGAATTGGTATTATTGCATGATCGGCAACATCATAATTTAGTCAAATTTATTGCTGAAGATGCTCAAAATGTGTCGCCATCGACTACTGTGTCGGGTCAGCGAGTGAGTATCCGAGATGCTTGGGATTTTGCTGAGGTTTATGGTGCGCTATATGACTTTGTAAAAAGTTATCCCTTTGATACTGAAAAAAATAACTATCTTTTACATATCACCACAGGTACACACGTTGCACAAATCTGTTGGTATCTACTGGTCGATGCCAATTATCTACCCGCTAAAATGATTCAAAGTGCACCCAATCAACAGAAAACGCCAGAAGGTGAATATCGCATTATTGATCTGGATTTATCTCGCTACGATGTTCTCAAGCAGCGTTTTGAAGATGAGCAACAACAAAACTGGCAACAGTTAAAAGCCAATATTTCAACCTATAACCATGAATTCAATCAACTGATTACAGAAGTTGAGTTGGTGGCAACGCGCTCTAGTGCGCCGATTTTGATTATGGGGGCAACAGGTGTAGGTAAATCGCATTTAGCCAAACAAATTTTTCAGTTAAAGAAAGACAACTTTCATTTAAGTGGGCATTTTGTCGATGTGAACTGTGCGACGCTGCGTGGTGATAGTGCCATGTCGAGTTTATTTGGACATATCAAAGGAGCTTTTACGGGGGCAGCGGCTTCAAGAACAGGATTATTGAAAAGTGCTGATCAAGGTATTTTATTTCTGGATGAAATTGGCGAGCTTGGGTTAGATGAACAAGCGATGCTCCTCAAGGCACTCGAAGATAAATCTTTTTTTCCAGTCGGAAGTGACAAAGAGGTTCAGGCCGATTTTCAACTGATTGCAGGGACAAATAAAGATTTAAGAACCGAAGTGCAAGCAGGGCGTTTCCGTGAGGATTTGTGGGCGAGGTTGAATACATGGACATTCTTTTTACCCAATCTTAAAGATCGAATAGAAGATATTGCCCCGAATATTGAATTTGAGTTGCAACGTTTTGCTGTAAATCATCAGCGTCAATTACGGTTTCAACGTGATGCACTTGATACATATTTGAAATTTGCCAAGTCTAAAGAGGCATCATGGCAGGGGAATTTCCGAGATTTAACCGCCAGTGTGACCCGATTAGCAACGCTATCCACGGGTGAGTTGATTCGTTCGGAAACGGTAGAAAAAGAGATTCAGCGTTTAAAACAACTGTGGTCGATTCAAACCACAGAAAACCAATCTAAAGATATCGATATTCTCCTCAAATATTTAGATCAAACCCAGTTGAGCGAGATCGATGAGTTTGATCAGATTCAGCTGCGTGGCGTACTCCAAGTTTGTGAAAATGCCAAATCGATGGCTGATGCTGGACGGCAGCTATTTGCTGCTTCACGCCAGCAACGCAACACCACAAATGATAGCGACCGAGTCAAAAAGTATTTAGCTCGGTTTGGCTTGAGTTGGAGGGATTTTCAGTAATTATTCAACTGGATGGTCTTTCTTTATTTGTGATTGAGCTGGTAGAAACTCTAAATTCCAAAGTTTTTCGGCGTGTCGGCCAATCCACCAGAAAGATGCAGCGAGCAAGATAAAGAAAATGGCTTTGTGCATGCCATTCCAAAAGAACTCAAAATACTTGGTGTAGAGATTAATAAATAAGAAGGTGATACCAAAACCACGTGAGGTGGCATCATCATGTTTTAAACCATAGACAATTGCAATGATGGCAATAAATGCGAAAAGCACACCCCAATGCAAGAGTTCATATTGTTTAACGTTATACCAGCTATTCAAATCACCATAATTGCCAAAGATTGAGAGAATCCATAAGGCAATAAATAGATAAAGCAGTCCCATGACATAAGTTGAATGGGCGAAGTCTCTAAAATGCGCATAGCGTTTAAACAGCAGGCTTAAGCCAATCAAGGCACCGCCAAAAAAGACAAAGCGTAAAGGGAAGTTCATGCCTAGGTAATAGGCTCCCCAACCCGACATATAGCCAGTTTCCGTCCCAAACCATGAACCGAGTGAAAGTAAGGAAAATACCCAAATCAGTTTAGAGGGGAACCAGAAGGCAAGTGCTGTATAAATAATGGTGGAGAGCAGGAATAGCAAAGAGAAATGCCCACTGCCTGTATCAATCACTTGACCGAAATAGGCGACAGATGCTGCCGTAGAAAGCACGCCTGCAAAAATAATCGCTTCATTGCTAAATTGATGTAAGGGTTTGGTTTTACGTCGACGATAGCCAAAGCCATAAAAAGCTAGAGCAACAGCAGCAAAAACTAGACAAGGAATAATTTTGGAATCTATAAAGATTCTTTCAATCAACTTCATCAAATAATCATCAAGTGTGATAGCGGCTATTGCGATCACTGTACAAATCATCGAGATCCAGAATGAATATTTTGCGAGTCGTTCCCAGTCAAAAGGCCGAATCGAAAAACTCTGATTTAATTCATTGGCAACATCAGGTGTAATCGTACCTTGTAGTTGCCAATGCTCAATGGTTTGCTTTAAAAAAAGTCCCTGTTTTTTATTTAATTTCATTATTTAAGAACCTAAATGCCTGTACATCTAAACTGATATAATAGACATTGGATTCAAAAGGCGTATATTTTTCTTAGTAATTTGTTGTTAAGTCTAAAGTTTTAAAAAACGAGTAATAATTTGACGCAACTGTTTTAGATAACCTGTAAAAAAATGATTGGCACCTGGCAGAATCGTGATTGGATGTTTTTGTGGTTTTGCCCACGCGATCATATCAGAGAGCAGGGTGATGTCATCTTGCTCGCCGTGTACGAATAAAATATCGCCGTCAATTGCAGGGGTTTTATAATGACGTAAATCCACCACTGAGCCTGTTGGTAGACCGCAGAGCACTAATTGTTTGGGACGTAACTCTTCACTGAGTTGTGCTTGGCATTTAGCTAATACATGAGAACCGAAGCTAAAACCGCCTGCATAAAAAGTTAAACCAGCATGTTTTGCACGGGCATATTCAATCACAGCCATAATATCATCAGTTTCGCCATGACCTTGATCATGAGTACCTTCACTGCCAGCCAAACCACGGAAGCTAGGGCGATAAACGACACAACCCATTTCATTAAAAATCTGAGCCAGTAAAACAGGGACTTTGTGATGTGGTGTGCCACCTTGCAAAGGATGTGGATGGCAGACGACGGCAAAACCTGTGATTTCACCTTGGGGTTGATCTACAAACATTTCAATTTGACCAACAGGACCTTGGATGAATACTTGCTCAGACATAAGATACGCAATGGATAATGGAAGAATCCACTATTTTACCGATAAAACTGAACGAGAACACGAATTGGCATTAAAAAATATCAACTGATATAGTTTCACCAAGATAAATTTATTTTGATTGATTATGCTTGCTTTAATTTCTCCAGCGAAAACACTAGATTATGAAACTGCTTTACCGACTGATATATATACTCAGCCTCGTTTATTAGAGCAATCACAACAATTGATAGATGTTTGTCGCAAACTTTCGGCAACAGAAATCGCATCGTTAATGACCGTGAGTGAAAAAATCGCCAATTTAAATGTAGAGCGTTTTCGTGATTGGAATGCGGAATTTGATTTTTCTAATGCACGCCAAGCTTTATTTGCATTTAAAGGTGACGTGTATACAGGTCTAGATGCTTATCACTTAAAAGATCATGATATCGATTTTGCCCAACAGCATTTGCGCATGTTGTCTGGTCTTTATGGTTTGTTACGCCCATTGGATTTGATGATGCCGTATCGTTTAGAAATGGGTACTAAATTAAAGAATAGCCGTGGAAATAATTTATATGAGTTTTGGGGCAGCATTATCACTGATCAAATTAACCAAGATTTAGCTGAAATTGATGCAAAATTATTGGTAAATTTAGCCTCTGACGAATATTATAAATCTGTGAATGAAAAGAAAATTCAGGCAGAAATTATCAAGCCTGTATTCTTGGATCAGAAGAACGGGAAATATAAAGTCATTAGTTTCTATGCGAAAAAAGCGCGTGGTCTAATGGCAAGATACTTGATTGAAAATAAATTAAGCCAAGTAGAACAATTAAAAGCATTTGATAGTGAAGGGTATTACTTTGATGCTGAAAGTTCATCGGATAAAGAGTTGGTCTTTAAGCGAGATGAACAGCACGCAGCTTAGATTTGCCTTGGGCGGGATGGGATGTTAACCAAAGAACATTTGTTGAAAAATGCTATATCGCTTGATCAAGTCCGAATCAAAGGGCATCTGACAGAACCTCGGAGTTATGGGGTGTATGCACTGCCTTTAGATCGTGATGGTACTCGGCGCTTTCGATTTGGTAATCACCCTGTACGTCAGCAGGAACTAAAACATGAGTTTGGTTCTTGCACTTTGTATCAGCTCTTTCTTGAGCGTAAGGATGCAGAGTCATTAGCAAAATGGCTTAATAAGGAAATCCAATAAGGATGAGTAATGCAGCAATATTTAACTGTATTAGAAAAATCATGGTTTGAGCTGCATCGGCATTATCATTTTTCTGAACCGCAGAAAATTTTTAACAAGTTGATTGCTGCCTATAGTGAAAAGCAACGTGCTTATCATACGCTACAACATTTGTATGAATGTTTGGTTTTACTTGAATCGATTCGACCTGATTTAAATGATGCAAATGCAGTTGCATTGGCGCTCTGGTTTCATGATGCGGTTTATGATCCACAGGCAAAAGACAATGAGCTAAAAAGTGCCGAGCTGTTTGAGCAGTATTTGGCTCAAGATTTATCAATCGATATCGGTCAAAAGATAAAGCGATGGATTCTTGCAACCCAAATGCATGAAGCAACGGATGAGCGAGATTTACAGTTTTTACTGGATATTGACTTAGCGATTCTAGCGGCTTCGCCAGTGCGTTTTGCGGAATATGAGCAGCAGATTCAACAGGAATATGCTTGGGTAGATCCTGATGTTTATTCGATTAAAAGAAAAGAAGTTCTAACGCATTTTTATCAGACTGAACCGCTATATCAAACTGAATATTTTCAACACAGTTTTGAACAAAGGGCGAAAATGAATTTAAAGAATATAATAGAATAAATGATTAAAATGAAGCCATTGAGTTATAAGTGAAAGATTTAACATTAGATATTGCAGAGGGAAAACTTAATATTCGTGTGGCTGCTTGGATAGAGCATGAAGATCAGATTTTGGTTTCTACATTTCCTGATGGAAGTATTTCTTTAGTGGGTGGTCGATTAAAATTTTCAGAAACAACCCTAGAGGGAATTCAACGAGAAGTGCTTGAAGAAACAGGAGAGTATTTTAATTCGCCTGTGCTTTTTGCGATTGTTGAAAATTTTTTCTATGATCCCGTTGTAGGGCGAAATTTTCATGAATTTCTTTATATTTATAAAGGCGATATTCAAATAAAAGCTTCTTATCTTGATGATGCGACTGAAGCTCAAGTGATTTCATGGATGCCAAAGTGTGAGATCAAATTGCTAAAGCCAGATGTTTTACATGATCTTGCTTTGCGATCAACTGAGCAAGTTATACATCTTGTTAATCTGGAATCAAGATAAATCATAATTGCATTAAAAAAGGGAGCAAAAAAAGCTCCCTTTTATCATTCTTTTCTTATTTAAAGAAATACCCCGTTTCAGGCGAGCTGGCATTGGCCATACGCTTACGTGGCATACGACCCGCTAAGAATGCTTCACGACCCGCTTCAACTGCTTTTTTCATCGCAGAAGCCATTAAAATTGGATTTTGCGCAGCCGCAATCGCTGTATTCATCAATACGCCATCGCAACCCAATTCCATTGCAATCGCAGCATCACTCGCAGTACCAACACCTGCATCCACTAAAACAGGGACTTTAGCGTTTTCTTTGATGATAGAAATGGTGTGTGGATTCAGAATACCGAGACCAGAACCAATTAAACTACCTAAAGGCATGATTGCAACACAGCCCATACTTTCAAGTTCTTGCGCAACAATCGGATCATCCGAGGTATAGACCATGATCTCAAAACCATCATCAATCAGGGTTTGCGCTGCTTTCAATGTTGCAGTTACATTTGGGTATAAGGTTTTTTCATCACCTAGTACTTCTAGCTTTACCAGATTGTGGCCATCAAGCAGTTCACGAGCCAGCATACAGGTACGAATTGCGCTATCTGCATCAAAACAGCCAGCAGTATTCGGCAAAATTGTATATTTCTCCGGTGGAATGACTGAGAGTAAATTTGGTTGATCGGCATGCTGACCAATGTTTACGCGACGAATTGCAACGGTCACAATTTCAGCGCCACTCGCTTGAATTGCTAAATCGGTTTCATTGAGATCTTTATATTTACCAGTTCCGACCAGTAGACGAGATTGGAAAGTACGTGAACCAATAATTAAAGGGGAATCTTGCATGGGCTTACTCCATTTTTAGCCGATTAGCCGCCACCAACAGCTTGAATAATTTCAATACGATCTTCTGGAGCAATTGTTGTTTGCTCAAGTCTACTTTTCGGAATAATCTGTTGGTTCTTCTCTACAGCAAAGCGTTTGCCTTCAAGTGCCAAGTTTTGAATCAATTGCTGTAGATTTTCACATGACGTGTCTGTTGACTCGCCGTTTAAATAGATATGCATGATAAATCCTTATTTCGCATGTTTGATCGCATGCCATGCGAGTAACAGCCAACCTGCAATCATAAATGCACCACCAATCGGAGTGATTGCACCTAATATTCGAGGTAAACCAAGCGACATAATGTATAACGAACCGCAGAAAAATATGATGCCAATTTGAATCAAAATAAAAGGAATTTTTATTGGGAATGTTGGTGTGGTTTTTTTGAGTACAGCTAAAATGAGTAAACCTAGAGCATGGTAGAAAAAATATTGCGTTGCAGTGCTCCACCAAGCGAGTTGCTCTACTGTAGCAATAGATTTAAGCCCATGAGCACCAAAAGCACCTAACATAACTGCAAGTGCAAGATTAAGCGCAGAAATTGCTATCCACATAATGAAAATGGAACTGGAAAATTGATGAACAAAGTTAACATATTCGAAGCTTTTAACAAAGCTGGATAAAACAAAAGGGCATTGTCGCCCTTGTGTTTGTTCTGAATTTAACTTGCTGACATCGCAATTTTAATTTTTTCCATTGCATTCTTTTCAAGCTGGCGAATACGTTCAGCAGAAACATTATATTCAGCAGCCAATTCATGCAAAGTTGATTTGTCATCGTCTAACCAACGACGCTGTAAAATATTACGAGAACGATCATCAAGTTGATCCATGGCCTCATGTAATGCAGAAGTACTTTGTTCTTCGTAATCTTCTTCTTCAATTAGGCGTGCAGGGTCGTAACGATTATCTTCTAGATAAAGTGCAGGCGCGGTGTGTGGTGTATCATCGTCATCATCACCTTGCGCTTCAAAAGCAGCATCGTAAGCGGTTAAACGACCTTCCATTTCGAGCACTTGCTCAGGAGTCACATTCAAATCATTTGCAATTGATTGAGCTTCTTCTAAAGTCAAACGTTTACTTGATTTTTTAAGACTACGCAAATTGAAAAATAATTTACGTTGAGCTTTCGTAGTGGCAATTTTAACAATTCGCCAGTTACGAATAACATATTCATGAATTTCTGCTTTAATC
Source organism: Acinetobacter sp. SK-43 (assembly GCF_015351505.1). Lineage (NCBI taxonomy): Bacteria > Pseudomonadati > Pseudomonadota > Gammaproteobacteria > Moraxellales > Moraxellaceae > Acinetobacter > Acinetobacter sp. SK-43. The sequence goes on along the minus strand of NZ_JADKPY010000057.1, from coordinate 52,052 downwards.
CAATGCACAGCAAAAGAAACTAAGCGCACACCCATATTAGGATCGAAGCGCTTAACAGCTTTCATCAGTCCTAGGTTACCTTCTTGGATGAGATCACCTTGTGGTAATCCGTAACCTGCATAGCTGCGTGCAATATGTACGACAAATCGTAAGTGTGACATTACCAAAAGTTTGGCAGCATCCAGATCTTGATCATAATAATAACGTTCAGCAAGTTCTTTCTCTTGCTCTGCCGTTAAAATAGGAATTTGATTGACAGTACTGATATATGCACCAAGGTTAACGCCTGGCGCAGACAATGACAGGGGCATCAATTGATTGCTGCTGTCAGTAGTCATGGAGTCTCCTTATAGGATGGTATTAAAGTCAATAATTTCATCTTAATGCGAATGTTCTTCATCACTAAGGAAATTTGAGTATAGAAATGTAAATATTTCAATTTTATCTTTACCGAGAGTTTAGCAAAGAATCAAATAGATTCAATTAAATAGTGAAATTCTCGGTCTGAAATTTTCTGTGTTTGACATTGAAGTTGTTGAATTTGGCAATATCGTGTTACATCAATTTCACTATGGGGGTCTGATGATTTTAAAAGATATTGCTTTGATCCTGACGATTTCTTAATAGCGCGTTTCAACATCAAAAGTGGCATAGGGCAAGGTTGTCCTAGCGCATCAATTATTTCGGGCGAGCCTTCAATTTGAGACATAGTAATAAACAAAGCTTAATTGAAAATTATCTTAACAAACTTTCACTATTTTACACGGAAAATTTTTAGCAAAAAAAGCGCTAAATGGTTGAATAAAACAGATAGAGTGCTAGGAAATTACTAAAAATAAATCTATTAATTGGAATAAACCCGTGTTAAGCTCGATGCGTTTTAGAAAGTGTTTAATATAAATTTCTTGTATTAAACCCTATAACAAATGGATGTAACCGGAAATTGTTGATAGTTTTACAGAATGATTACAAGCTTTAAAATTATAAATATTTTAAAACCTTGTTGGCTCTGCTGTTTGCAACACCGGAAGGTCCTTATCTTTCAATATCTGAGGATTGACTTATGACAGCTCGTGAACAAGGCGTAGTAAAGTGGTTTAACGACACTAAAGGCTTTGGTTTTATTCAGCGTAATGGTGGTGATGACGTATTTGTTCATTTCCGCGCAATTGTAGGCGAAGGTCACCGTTCATTACGTGACGGCCAACGCGTAGAATTCAGCGTAGTTCAAGGACAAAAAGGTTTCCAAGCTGAAAACGTTCAGCCTTTAGACTAATTTGTTGCTTTAACGCAATAAAAGGCGCTCCAATGTTATTTGGGGCGTTTTTGTTTATAATAGCCACTTTCTTTAGTCATTGATGGTTCGAGAGCATATATGACGTCTGGTTTTGAAACCTTAAATTTACATCCGCAGTTGAAAAAAGCCATTGATGCTTTGGGGTTCACACAAATGACTCCTATTCAACAAAAGGTTTTAAAATATACATTAGCAGGGCATGATGCCATTGGTCGAGCACAGACAGGGACGGGTAAAACAGCTGCCTTTCTAATCAGTGTGATTAATGATTTATTAACCAATCCAGTACAAGAGCAACGTTTTCGTGGTGAACCACGAGCATTAATCTTAGCTCCGACTCGTGAGCTTGCATTACAGATTGAAAGTGATGCACAGCATTTGACAAAGTTCACTGATCTACATCTTGTCACTCTGTTAGGTGGTGTAGACTTTGAAAAACAAAAGAAAATGTTGGATCGCAACTTTGTTGATATTATTGTTGCAACGCCAGGGCGTTTAATTGATTTTGTTGAACAAAAAGAAGTTTGGTTAGATAAAATTGAATTTTTAGTGATTGATGAAGCTGATCGCCTGCTTGATATGGGATTTATCCCATCAGTAAAACGTATTGTTCGTTTTTCTCCATTCAAAGAGCAACGCCAAACTTTGATGTTTTCAGCAACATTTAGCTATGATGTATTGAATTTGGCAAGACAATGGTTATTTGAACCTGTTACGGTAGAAATTGAACCTGAACAGAAAACCAATAATGATGTCGAGCAACGAGTTTACGTTGTAGAAAACAAAGATAAATATAAATTGCTTCAAGAAATTCTTCGTGAAGAACCTATTGATAAAGTCATGATCTTTGCAAACCGTAGAGATCAAGTTCGTCGTTTATATGATCACTTAAAGCGTGATGGTTATAAAGTAGGAATGTTGTCTGGTGAAATTGCGCAAGACAAACGATTGAAGATGCTCGATCAGTTTAAACAAGGCAAAAACAATATTATGATTGCGACTGATGTTGCTGGTCGTGGTATTCATGTTGATGGTGTATCGCACGTCATTAACTTTACCTTGCCTGAGCAATCAGATGATTATGTTCATCGTATTGGTCGTACTGGACGTGCAGGTGCTCAAGGTGTAAGTATTAGCTTCTTATCAGAAGATGATGCGTTCTATTTGCCTGAGATTGAAAAGGCTATTGGGAAGAAATTACCCCTTACGCGAATCGAAGGATATTGTTGATTTGATTGAAGCAATTTCAAATTAGAATTTGTTTGTTGAATCATTTAAAAAGCTAAATCATGCGACGATTTAGCTTTTTTTATTTTTTAGTATGTTTTGCTACCCAAATGATACAAAAGATTAAGAATTTTTTTGAAATCCTGTGATTAGTTGCTGAATTGAAACAAATCAACATGTAGAATATGGCGCATTACCTGGGAGGATATTATGGCTCTAATCTCAATGCGCCAGCTCTTGGATCACGCTGCAGAACATAACTACGGCGTACCAGCGTTTAACGTAAACAACTTAGAACAAATGCGTGCAATTATGCTCGCAGCTGATGCAACGAATTCACCTGTAATCGTACAAGCTTCTGCTGGTGCGCGTAAATATGCAGGTGCACCTTTCTTACGTCATCTTATTTTAGCTGCGATTGAAGAATGGCCACATATTCCAGTGGTAATGCATCAAGATCACGGTACAAGCCCTGATGTCTGCCAACGCTCTATCCAGTTGGGCTTTAGCTCAGTGATGATGGATGGTTCTTTGGGAGCTGATGGTAAGACACCAACTTCATATGATTACAATGTTGATGTTACTCGTCGTGTTGTAGCTATGGCTCACGCATGTGGCGTTTCTGTTGAAGGTGAGATTGGTTGCTTAGGTAGCCTTGAAACTGGTATGGCTGGTGAAGAAGATGGTGTTGGCGCTGAGGGCGTACTAGACCATTCTCAATTGCTAACTTCTGTAGAAGAAGCAAAACAATTCGTTGCTGATACTGATGTTGACGCTTTAGCGATTGCTGTTGGTACTTCTCATGGTGCATACAAGTTTACTCGTCCACCTACAGGCGATATCTTGGCAATTGATCGAATCAAAGAAATTCATGCTGCGCTACCAAACACGCATCTTGTAATGCATGGTTCAAGCTCTGTACCACAAGAGTGGTTGGCGATTATTAACCAATATGGTGGTGATATTAAAGAAACTTACGGTGTGCCAGTAGATCAGCTTGTAGAAGCGATTAAACATGGTGTTCGTAAAATTAATATTGATACTGATTTGCGTTTAGCTTCTACGGGTGCAATGCGTCGTATGATGGCTGAGAAACCAAGTGAATTTGATCCACGTAAATTCTTTGGTGAAACAGTTGAAGCAATGAAAGACATTTGTATTGCACGTTATGAAGCATTTGGTACGGCTGGTAATGCAGATAAGATTCGCCCAATTTCTTTAGAGAAGATGGTTGATCGTTATAAGTGATTAACTTGTAACTTAAAAAAATAGCGGCCTTTGCCGCTATTTTTTTATTTGTATGAAAAAATGCCAGCATATAGCTGGCATTTTTTTGAGGCAGAATTTATTTTTGCTGCGCTTTTGAGTCTAAACTGACATCTTTAATTTCAACATATGCATTGGCGCGAAGCTCACGCATCCAAGTATCTACTTCAGTATCAAATTGACGTTCACCGAGAATCTGACGTGCCATACGTTCTTGTACTTCTTTGGTCATGTCTTGTTGGCGAGTATCCATCACTTGCAGGATGTGCCATCCAAATTGTGTTTGGAATGGTTTGCTAATTTGACCTACAGGAGTATTCTTCATTGTCTGTTCAAATTCAGCAACCATAACGCCCGGGCTAACCCAACCCAAGCTACCTCCATCACGAGCTGAACCTGTATCATTTGAATATGTTGCAGCAAGTGTTGCAAAATCTTCGCCAGCTTTAGCACGATTGTATAGACTATCAATCATTTGTTTAGCACGGTCTAAAGATACAACTTCAGAAGGTTGGATTAAAATATGACGTGTTTGGTATTGATCCACTAAAGCTTTTTGATCATTTTGTTTACGTTCAAGTAATTTAAGAACGTGGATACCATCACGAACATTAATAAGTTCAGTTGTTTGACCTATTTTCAATGGGGTGATTCGCGCTGCGAGTTCAGTTGGAATTTCAGAAAGTGATCTAAATCCCATGTCTGCGCCATCAACTTTCACAGAAGAAGTTGATAATTTAGAGCTGATTGCTTTTGGATCATCACTATTCGTAAGCGCATTTTTTACTTCTAAGGCAACTTTTTGTGCTTCTGCTGCATTATCTCCTGAGATACGCATATGAATCACATGGGCTTGAGTGCCTAATGCGGCTTGACCTTCAGGTGAATTTAGGAAATTTTCAACATCTAAGTCGCTGATTTTAATTCGCGACATTACTTGTTGTTGACGTAAGCGTCCGATTGCTAAATCTTCAGCAATACGGTTTCTTAAGTTTTCATATGTACCTGGCGCAATTGCATCTAGTTTTTGTTGGAACGCTTCTAAGGTAGTAGCGCCAGATTGATTTGCCACTTTCATAACAGCAGCATTTAAACTTTTTTCGTCGGCTTTAATACCGTAACGTTTAACTTGTTCTAATTGAGCTTGTCGGATGATCAATTGATCTAAAACTTGCATCTGTAAGTATTGTTGTGGTGGCACAGTTTTATTTTGTGCTTTAAGTTGATGCTCAGTTTCAGCAATTCCTTGTTCTAAATCACTTTTAAGAATGACACTACTATCCACAATTGCGACAACCTCATCCGTAGGTTGAGCAAAGCTATGCATTGATGAAGAAATTAGGGCGGCTAGAACAGTAGCTCTAAAGATATGTTGAATAGAATTTATCTTCATTAACGTTGTGTCCAAGATTGATTAATTTTGTTGAAACCTAAAACTCTGCTTTCTAAAAGTGAGGCAAGCTTATTATTTAAGGCGCCTAAACCTTTAAGTGTAAACTCAGCCATTACAGCACGCTTTCTACGTACATCAGGAGAATTAGGATCATCTAAATCGTTGTAGTACGAGCGTCCATATACAGAGACAGCCCAACAACAAGACTCATAATTGACGCCAAGTAAATACTCGCGCATCAAATTATTGTCTAAGTCATATTGAGCATGCCCCATAATACGCCAATTATCTTTTACAGGTTGTATAAAGGATGCAACAGCTTGATCATAAGAATCTTGACGGTCTGGAATGTCTTTACGATAAAAATAGCCTACATTGTAGAGATTACCTTTATCGCCGACGTAATATGCTTGAAAATCACGTTGTGCATTTTCACCATTAGACATCCATGCAGAATTGGCAGCTAAGGTGAAGTTTTGATTCAATTGACTCGCTAGGCTAATAATCGGACCTGTTCTTTTTTGCGTGTCGAACTCATCAGGTTCTTCGTTTAGGGTTACACGTCTATCATTAAAATAATAACTTTGACCCAGACTCGCTCTAATACGCTCTAAGCCTTCTGTATCCAGTAGGCTATATGTAACACCCAAAGATAAGAAATTATTATCCTCTAAGCGGTCGTGCCCATAAAAGCGGTAAGGGTTAAACAATTGATCATAACTAATAGATGCAGTTGTAGAGTCAAAGTTTGGATGGTCATCTTGCTTTTTATAAGGTGAGTAAGCATAGAACGCTCTTGGTGAGATGCTTTGAAGATATTTGCCATCTTTCTCAAAAGTCACACCAGTTGCGAACGTAAATTGCGGCACAACGACAGACTTCTCTAAATCATCGGAAGCCGATAAGCCTAAACCTTCTTTAGTATCTTGATCGTAGAATGTATTAATCGTACGTACGGATAATTCAGGAATAGCGTAGAACCATGATGGTGTTATGTAGTTATAACGAACAGCAAATTGGTTATAGATACGAGTACCACTTGATTCTAAAGCTGAGCCATCATTTATAGACTTTTTAAAATAAGCTGTATCATTATTAAACTCGTATTGTAAACCTTGTGGATTACCTGTTACATAATTGAGAAGGAACTGAGGTAAGCGAGCATAGGGTTTGTCTTTATCCTCAATCGTTTCATCTAGGGTTTGGAAATCCTCGACTTTTAACTGAGCTTTTAAGCCAGGAATGCCATTTTTATAATTCAATTCCCATGCACGGCGTAGGTTTAAATCAGTTTTTGAATTTGGGCTTGAATTAAAATCAGAGAAATAATCTTTATCTGATGCATGGTTAAATTCTAGGTTCGTAGACCATTGATCTGTGATGTTCCAATTGTGTTCAAAATGTAAGTCATCACGATCTTTGTTGTCGTATTCGTTGTCATTTGGTAGGTAGCCACCCCAAATACGTCCTGAACCAAAATTCTCAGTCATATATCTAAATTCTGCATCCAACTTTGCTCCACGTTTGCTCATAAAGCTTGGTGTGAGTGTTAGATCATAATTAGGTGCAAGATTAAGATAAACAGGAACAGTAAGTTGAGCACCACCATCATTGCTATAACCAAAATTTGGACTTAAAAGACCAGTGGTGCGCCTATCATCAATTGGGAAATTAAAATAAGGAACAGCTAAGACAGGAACATCTTTTACATATAGTTTAGTTCCTCTAGTCACACCACGACCAGTTTCTTGATTCAGCTCAATTTGTTTCGCCTGAATTTTCCATGCAGGTTTTTGTTCAGGTGGGCAAGCTGTATAGCTAGCATCTTTAAGAATAACCAAATTTTCATTTTGGCGTTTGATTTGGCTTGCATGGCCATGAGCATGTTGTTGTTCAGAAATATAAAAACTGTTATTTAAGTCGCCAGTTTGGGTTTTTAAGTTGTAATTGATTTGATCGCTTTGGGTGAGTAAACCTGATTGAGCGAGTTGAACTCGACCTTTCGCATTTGCATATGTTTGAGATGAATCTAAAGTAACCTCATCTGCGCGAATATTGCGACCTTCTTGGTCGATAATTACGTCACCTCGTAAAACAGAATCACCATTTGGATTGTAGTGACCATAGTCTGCCGTAATAACAGAGGTGGTGCTATTCGCATCTTTGGGTCTGCTTTCAGGGTTGATAGGCGTAATCCATGTACCTTGGCAAAAAGATGAGCTTAAATAGCTATTGTCACGCAATTGAGCTTCTGGTGCCGATTTGTCTACATAGTATTGCTGAAAAAAACTTTCGCCAGGGTAGGTTTCTTGGTCTTTCTGAATTTTGGCTTTGAGTTGAGCATTGTCTAGTGTAGAGACATGAGACGTGTTGGTTGCTGCGAAACCTGATTGAATCGAGCCGCCACACAAGAGTGTCAAAATAGCAGTTGCTAAAGGATTAAATTTAAACTGATGTTTCATTGTCTCATTAACCAGTATGCTAATTCACAATTAATTATTGTCGCATCATAGAGAAAAAGTTGATAAGTGGCTACACTTAAGCTTTCAAAATCTCAGCTAGTTTTAGATTTTATTGCAAATGAATACACAACGTGAACAATTGATACAAACTTGGCTTGAAGCCGTTCTCAAATCTGATCAGTTTGAAATCAACTTTCTTGCTGGAGATGCGAGTTTCCGCCGCTATGCACGAGTTGGTTTACAAAACAAAACATATATGCTCATGGATGCGCCTCCTGAAAAAGAAGATTGCGTTCCGTTTGTGACGATTGATGAATTCTTTGATGCGAATGGGGTGAGAGTTCCTCATATCGTTGCTAAAGATTTGGAGCAAGGATTATTATTGTTGGAAGATTTTGGTGATGTAGTGTTGTCAACATTGTTAAATGATAAAACAGTTGATCAATATTATGCCCAGAGCTTTAAACAACTTATTGAATTGCAGCAAATTGACGGGACATCTCATTTGCCGGCATATTCATATGAGAAATTAATGACAGAGATGCGTCTGTTAACAGAATGGATGCTACCTTCATTAAATATTCAACCAACAGAACAGCAATTAGAAACAATTGAGCAAGCTTTCGATTTTCTTGCGATTGAAGCCACTAATCAACCTCAAGTAATCGTTCATCGTGATTTTCACAGTCGCAATCTGATGAAAATTGAAAATGAGCAAGAACTCGGTGTTATTGATTTCCAAGATGCGGTAATTGGTGCTGATACTTATGATTTAATCTCGATTACACGAGATGCCTATGTACAGTGGAATGCTGAGCGCGTTTATGAATGGTTTGAAGTCTTTTATAACTTGTTGCCAGCAAAAGCGAAAGAAAATCGGAGTTTTGAGCAGTTTAAGCGTGATGCTGATCTTATGGCAATTCAGCGCCATCTTAAAATTTTAGGTATTTTTGTTCGTTTATTCGAGCGTGATGGAAAATCAGGTTATCTAAAAGATCTGCCAAGAGTGATGTGGTATCTGCTTGAAGAAAGTCAAGGTTATGATGAATTGAATGACTTTATGCAATTTATGCGTGAAATCGTTATGCCAAAGTTCATTGCAAAATATGGTGATTATGAGGTTGCTGCATAATGAGAGCTATGATTCTTGCCGCAGGTCTTGGAAATCGTATGCGACCGCTCACGTTACATACACCAAAACCTTTGCTTGAAGTTGGTGGAAAGCCTTTAATTGTTTGGCATATCGAAAAATTGCAAAAGATAGGTGTCTCTGAAATTGTGATCAATACTGCTTGGTTGGGAGACAAACTTGCGGCTGCTCTTGGAGATGGTTCTCAATTTGGTGTAACTATTTTATGGTCGCATGAGGGTGAGGGGCTTGAGACGGCAGGTGGTATTATCAATGCATTGCCTTTATTGGGCCATAAGCCTTTCATTCTAGTCAATGGTGATGTCTGGACAACTATGGATTTCTCTTCATTGCTGAATGTTCATTTAGGTGACAAGCAAGCGCATTTAGTATTGGTTGACAATCCTCCTCAGCATTTGAAAGGTGATTTCATTTTATCCAATGATTTGGCTTATACATTTGAGCAGGAGCAATTGGGTGAAGCATTAACCTATAGTGGTATTGCGGTATTATCACCGAATATGTTTAAAGGTCTGGAGAATGGTAAGAGACCATTAGCACCTTTACTTAAACAGGCAATGTCACAAGAATTAGTTTCAGCTGAGAAAATGCAGGGTATTTGGGTTGATGTTGGTACGCCTGAGCGGTTAGAAGAGCTTGATAATAAAATTAAACAAGGTGAATTTGCCTAAGAAGATATTTGTCGTGCTTTGATGTTGTTGAACCAAGGCAGAAAATTTGATGGATTGTGCAGTTTATCATGAACATAGATGATTAACTGCATATTCGTTCAACAAGTCCTACTGTGTCTTGTATCAGAAATCGGTATACTGCACAGCAAATTTATCGAGATGTTACACTGTCATGCATCATTTTTTTCAAGAATTAAAGCAAGGTAGTCAAGCTTTAGGATTAAACCTCAGCGAAGAGGCTTTAACACTCTTATTAAAATATCAAGATGCGCTAGTATTGTGGAATAAGGCATATAACCTAACAGCAATACGCGACCCTAAAGAAATGCTGGTTAAACATTTATTAGATAGTTTAAGTATCTTGAATGATCTACCAAAAGGGCGTTTATTGGATGTAGGTACAGGTGGTGGAATGCCTGGAATGATTATTGCTTTATGTCAACCAGAACGTGATTGTGTTTTGCTTGATTCAAATGGCAAGAAAATTCGTTTTCTGAAACAGTTTATTGCTGATTTAAAACTGAAAAATGTGATTGCAGTGCAAACACGTGTTGAAAATGAAGACAGTATCAATGAACTTGGTCAGTTCGATGTAATTACAAGTCGAGCATTCGCTTCACTAACTGACTTTGTGGATGCTGCACAGCCATATATGCATGAAAAAAGTATTATCGCGGCAATGAAAGGTTTGATTCCAACTGATGAACTTGATCAATTAAAAGGTCAATATCAGTCTCAGATTGTCGAATTGAAAGTACCAAGATTAGATGAACAACGTCATTTGCTTTTGCTTCAACGAATTTAATAAAAATATTAAGGGTAATCATGGCACATATTATTGCAATTGCTAACCAAAAAGGTGGCGTAGGGAAAACAACAACCGCAGTTAATCTTGCTGCTTCTTTGGCGATTTTAAAGAAGCGTGTCTTGTTAGTTGATATGGACTCACAAGGTAATGCAACAATGGGGTCTGGCGTACAAAAGAATGATCTTTTGTATTCTGTTACTGATGTCTTATTAGGTGAAGTGCCGATCGAAACTGCAATTCAAAAAGCAGAAGTAGGATATAAAGTTTTGGGTGCAAACCGTGAGCTTGCAGGAGTAGAGCTAGCAATCGCTGAGCAAGAAGGTCGTGAATTTATCCTCAAAAAAGCATTAGAAGAGGTGGATTCAGATTTTGATTACATTATTGTGGATTGTGCTCCAAGTTTAAGCTTGATTACTGTAAATGCCCTTGCAGCAGTGAATGGTGTGATCATTCCGATGCAATGTGAGTACTATGCTTTAGAAGGCCTTGCAGATCTAACACAAACCATCGACCGTATACAAAAAGCACTCAATCCAAACTTGGAAATCATTGGTGTGTTACGTACCATGTATGATGCAAGAAATGCTTTAACACGTGATGTATCTTCTGAGCTTGGGCAATATTTTGGTAAAAAACTCTATGATACGGTTATCCCTCGTAATATTCGTTTGGCTGAAGCGCCAGCACATGGTTTACCTGTGATCTATTTTGAAAAGAGTTCTAAAGGTGCCGTTGCGTATTTAAATTTGGCTGCGGAAATGCTTAAAAAAAGTAAAGTGAAAAAAGGAAGTGCTGTATGAGCATCAAAAAACGCGGATTGGCTAAAGGTCGTGGTTTAGATGCATTGCTAGGTTCGATTCAAAAAGAAAAACTGCAACTAGAAGCACAAGCCTTGGATCATGGTCAACTCAAGCAAATTGATGTTAACTCGTTAAAACGTGGAGAATATCAACCACGTCGTTTTATTCAAGAACAGGATTTACAAGAGCTTGCATCATCGATTGAAAAACATGGTGTAATGCAGCCTATCGTGATTCGTCCTGTGGATGATGAACAACATCCATATGAAATTATTGCGGGTGAGCGACGTTGGCGTGCTGCAATTATGGCGGGATTAACTGAAATTCCTGCAATTGTAAGAGAGTTGAATGATCAGGTCGCGATAGCATTAGCCTTAATTGAAAATATTCAACGTCAGGATTTAAATCCTATTGATCAAGCACTTGCATTGCAACGTTTTCATGATGAATTTGGTTTAAGTCACCAAGAAATTGCAGATACTGTTGGTAAAGCACGTACTACAGTTAGTAATTTGTTGCGCTTATTAAGTTTAGCAGACCCAATTAAAGATTATATGCAACAAGGTCAGATTGATATGGGGCATGCCCGTGCAATTTTGACTTTAAAGACTAAAGAACAAATTGAAGTTGCAAAAATCGTGATTGAAAAAGGTTTGTCAGTGCGTCAAACTGAGCAATTGGTTCGTGAGTGGAGTGAACCAAAACCAGAAAAGGAGAAAGTAAAAATTTCTCCAGATATTGAACAATTAACTCAAAAGCTATCTGAACGCTTTGGTGCGAATGTCAAAATTGACCATAACCAACAAGGAAAAGGGAAAATGGTCATTCACTATCACTCATTGGATGAGTTGGATGGGATTCTAAATATTTGTTTGCCTAACTAATATTTAGGATTCGTCCTAATTATTTTAAATATTATTGGGGAATAATATGTGGGAACTGGTAAAAGCGGGCGGTTGGTTAATGCTGCCGCTTATTCTCTCATCAATTTTTACGGTTGCAATCACAATTGAACGCTACATTCGTTTGAAGCGTTCTCAAGTATTACCTAGAGATTTATTTGTAAATGGTTCTAATGCTGAGCCTGTAATTTCAAATTTACAGCAAGAGCAAGCAAAGAAATCACCTTTAGGACGTATTCTACTTGCTGGGTACGAACACAAAGAACAGGGTGAACAATTTGCGCGTGCGCAAATGGAGGCGGCAGCTTCACAAGAAATTTCTTTCTTAGAGAAGAACATCAATTTCTTGGGCACATTGAGCGCAATAGCCCCTTTATTGGGTTTGCTTGGTACGGTTTTAGGTATTATTGAATCTTTCTTGGTGATTGATGTGGGATCGGCAGGAAATGCAAGTATGATGATGCCGGGTATTTCTAAAGCCTTGATCACAACGGCTGTTGGTATGTTAATTGCTATTCCAGCGATGATTGCTTATCGATACTTTCAACGTGTTGTACACGAATATATCGCTGAGTTAGAACAACAATCTACCTTGTTCCATGCTGCACTTTTCTACAAAAAAGTACCACATGTACAAGAACATCGCCTTGCAAGCTAAGCATAGGTGATCAAATGAAATTCAAACGCTCTCAAGTTGAAGATATTCATATCAATTTGACACCAATGATTGACTGTATGTTATTTATTTTGGTGTTTTTATTACTTTCGACGACATTTAGTCAGCAAAGTCGTATAAATCTAACTTTGCCCGATGCTCAAGGTGTACCGCCTAAACAATTCGATCAAAAAATTGAAATCATGGTAGACTCCACTGGCCATTATTCCGTGAATGGTCAAGCATTATCGACAAAAGATACAGCTGATCTCAGTACAGCCATTAAGCAAGTTGCACAAGAACGTCGCGACTTTATGTTTATTATCGCTGCTGATGCTAAAGCCGCCCATCAGGATGTAATACGTGTGATGGATGTTGCAGGTCAGCTTGGATTTGTTAACGTTAACATTAGCACTAAAGTTCCAACTAGAGGTTTCACCGAGTGAATCAAGATTTTAAGGTTTATTTACGCCTTTTAGCTTATCTAAAATCTTATTGGGGTATTGCCTTATTTGTATTACTTGGTTTTGGTATCAATGCGGCTACGGAAGTCTCGGTAGCCAAATTGCTGAAGTTTATTATTGATGCAATTCAAAATGGAAGCAGAGAAAATCTTAATTGGTTTCCTGCATTAATTGTTTTGTTAATGTTCTTCAGGGGTGTTGGGTTGTTTTTAGGCGGATATTATTCTGCTGTTATCTCTCGTAGTTTGGTTTTTAGTATACGACAAGAAGTCTATGCGAAACTTTTAAAATTGCCTGCACAATATTATTTGGATAACTCTGCAGGTCATATCAGTGCGAAGTTAATGTACAACGTAGAACAGTTAACGGCTGCATCTTCTGAATCATTGCAGACTTTAATTAAAGATGGGTTAATTGTTATAGGGTTGCTGAGCTATTTGCTATACACAAATTGGCGCTTAACATTATGTATTATCGTGTTTATGCCTGTTATTGGTCTACTTGTTCGTATCGCTTCTAAAAAGATGCGTAAGTTATCAATACAAGTACAAAATACTATGGGCGATGTAAACCATGTGGTTCAAGAAACAATTACTGGTAATTCAGTAGTAAAAAGTTTTACAGGAGAGGCTTTTGAACAGCAACGGTTCTATCATTCTTCAGAAGAGAACTTGCATCGTGGTTTAAAAATGGTGGTCGTTCAAAACATTAACAGCCCCATTATTCAATTATTATTATCAATAGCGATGGCAATCATTTTATGGTTGGCTTTAAGACCCCAAGTTTTGGGTGACACATCTGCTGGAGAGTTTGTCTCTTATATCACTGCTGCTGGATTGATATCTAAGCCTGTAAAAAACTTAACTGATATCAATGAAAAACTTCAACGCGGTTTAGCTGCAGCACATTCGGTTTTTGAATTATTAGATTTACCTGAAGAAGAAAATAAAGGGCAATTGAAGCCTCTGTTGAAAGGTAATATTCGCTTTGATCAAGCTTGCTTGGAATATTCTGATGGTACCAAAGCCATTAAAGATTTCTCTTTAAATATTCAAGCTGGTCAAACTATTGCACTCGTTGGGCGGTCAGGGGCTGGTAAAACCTCATTGGTAAACATGTTGCCGCGTTTCCAAGAGTTAAGTAGTGGCGGTATATATTTTGATGATATTCCTGTTCAAGAAATAGAGTTACTGTGTTTAAGATCGCAAATTGCAATGGTGAACCAACAAGTCGTTCTGTTTAATCGTTCAGTGCGTGACAATATCGCCTACGGACAATTACAAAATGCTAGTGATGAGCAAGTGATTGCTGCAGCTAAAGCTGCCTATGCACATGATTTCATCATGAGTTTGCCTCAAGGTTATGACACTATACTTGGTGCCCAAGGTCTGAATTTATCTGGTGGACAACGTCAACGTATTGCGATTGCGAGAGCAATTCTGAAAGATTCGCCAATTCTAATTTTAGATGAGGCAACAAGCGCGCTTGATAACGAATCAGAATACTTTATACAACAAGCCTTTGATGAAGCGATGCAAGGTCGTACCACGATTGTAATTGCTCATCGATTATCTACAGTTGAAAATGCCGATTTGATTGTTGTGATGGATAAAGGACAAATTATCGAGCAAGGAACTCACTTGGAATTGATCGCTAAACAAGGAATGTATTATCAGTTACATCAGCGAAATTTTGAGGAAAATTAATCATGTCACTGGCACAGACGATTCAGACTGCTTGGAATAACCAAGAGAAATGGCTGATCGTTTTAAGACCATTGTCATGGCTTTATCGCTTTGCATTTTTGATGAATAAAGCGATGTACACACACAAGCTGAAGAAAATCTATACGGCACCAATCCCAGTTATGGTGATTGGAAATATTACAGTTGGCGGAAGTGGAAAAACTCCTTTGCTAATTCAACTAGTAAAATATTTGCAAAGCAAAGGGTTGTCGGTAGGTGTAATTAGTCGTGGTTATGGAGGGGTTGGTCCATTTCCAGCGCTGGTACATAAAGAGTCATCGCCTGAGATTATTGGTGATGAACCCGCTTTAATTGTTCAATCGACTGGTGTTGCAATGGCAGTTGGTCCAAATAGACAATCTTCTATAGAGTTATTATTGCAGAACTATTCATTGGATTTGATTATTAGTGATGATGGTCTTCAGCACTGGGCTTTAGATCGTCAAATTGAATGGATTGTTTTAGATCAAAATCGTGGTTTAGGTAATGAAAAGCTTTTGCCTGAAGGTTATTTGCGAGAGCCAAAATCACGTCTACAAAATAGTAGTGTGATTGTACATAGCAAACAGCCTCAATCATTGCTCAATATGCATTTACAAGTGGGTAAGCCTTATTTGCTCAGATCTGATAATTTATCTAATCAATTCGATTCAAAGCAAAGCTATCATGCTGTGGTTGGTATCGGTTTTCCACAGCGTTTTTATCAGACTTTGCAAAATTTAGGAATTGAGCAATTTCAAGCACATGAGTTTCCGGATCATCATGAATATAAACTGAGTGATCTAAGTTTTCAGAATCAGAATGCGATTATCACAACAGAAAAAGATGCTGTTAAATTAAAAGAAATTTTAATTCAACATCCGGAATTCAATATCCCTATTTGGGTTGTACCCGTAGAAGCCGTTTTATCATCCGATTGTTATGACTTGTTGGAGCAACAATTACAACAAGTTGGTATTCATTTGTCTTAGAGATATACCATGAAACACATTGTCATTCCTGCACGTTTTGCAAGTTCGAGATTACCAGCTAAACCATTATTGCTGATACATGGTCGTCCAATGATTTTACGGGTGGTTGATCAGGCAAAAAAAGTTGAGGGCTTTGATGATTTATGTGTTGCGACAGATGATGAGCGAATTGCCGAGATCTGCCGTGCAGAAGGCGTTGATGTGGTATTGACAAGCCCTGATCATCCATCTGGTACGGATCGTTTAAGTGAAGTAGCTCGTTTAAAAGGATGGGCTGAAGATGACATTATTGTGAATGTTCAGGGTGATGAACCTTTATTACCTGCAAAATTAGTTAAACAGGTTTCACAGCTTCTCGTTGATAATCCAAACTGCTCAATGTCTACGTTGTGCGAGCCAATCAGCGTTTTGGATGAATTTCAGCGAGATAGTATCGTCAAAGTTGTCATGTCAAAACATAATGAAGCATTGTATTTTAGCCGCGCAACTATCCCTTATGATCGTGATGGGGCGAAACAAAAACAGCAATCAATGCATAGCAGTGCTTACCGCCATCTAGGTTTGTATGCCTATCGAGTTAAACTATTACAAGAATATGTAACTTGGGATCAAGGTGTGCTTGAAAAATTAGAAAGTCTTGAGCAACTCAGGGTGCTTGAAAACGGTCATCGCATTGCCATAGCTATTGCTGAAGCAAACCTTCCGCCCGGAGTTGATACTCAGGAAGATTTAGATCGATTAAACTCAATGTCTATCAGTTTCTTTGAATAATATGACAAAAGAAGTTCAAATCTATGAACATTATCCTTGGCATCAGCAAACGTGGGATCTTTTAACCTCGCGTTTTCCTGATGTTGGGCATGGTTTATTATTTTATGGAAAGAAAGGATGCGCTAAACAAGAGTTTACCGATAGATTTGTAGCATGGGTGTTATGTTTAAATAAACAATCTGAAAATGCCTGTGGCGAATGTAGTAGCTGTCAATGGTTAAAGTCGGATACACATCCTAACTATGTTCACATCACAACAGATGAAGATAATAAAAAGCAAAATGCAAAAATTAAGATTGAAAAAATTCGAGATCTTTTACCTTTTGTTCAGCAAACTGGTGAAGGCTGGCGTGTTGTAGTCATTGAACCTGCTGAAGCTTTAAATATAGCTTCATCAAATGCTTTGTTAAAAACTTTAGAAGAACCTGGTGAGAAAGTTGTTTTGATCTTGGTTGCAGATCATTATTTGAAATTACCTGCAACTATTCGGAGTCGATTGCAACACTTTGCATTGGATCGCTTAAAAGATGAGGATGCTCAGAATTTTTTGAAAGAAAGAATTTCTGACCTGAAACCACTACAACTGTCTTTGCTACTCAATCTTGCTAATGGAATACCATTAACTGCAATCGAAATACAAAACAGTGAGTGGTTAGATAAACGAGCATCATTTTTAAAAGATTGGTCTAAGCTTTGTTCTGAAAAGAGTATGCCTTTGCATTATGCTAATAAATGGTCGAAAGAGCTAAGTTTTGCAGATTTTATGGTTATGTTTGAATACTTGTTTGCGGATGTTATTCGTCTAAAGCTAAATCAGCAATTAAAAAATCAAGATTTAGTTTTTGATGATTTAGCTCAAATATATAACTTAGAAACTCTGTTCTCAATTTATTCGGATTTCCAGCAGAAAAAACTAATGTTGGAGCAAAATGTTCAGTCGCAGTTAGTTATGGATGAGCTATTTATTCAGCTAATGAATGTCAATCAGTGACGCTATTTCTTAAATACTTATAAATAGGTAAGTTATTTGAAACATTATTTGTTGTTTCTATTAATGTTTCTTATAATTCAAAAAAATGAAACTTGATTGGGTTCAACTAAGTAGGTTGACGGTGGTTTATCGCACTTGTATTTGAAACCATGAGCGTTCATGCTTTATTACGGTTAATCAGCATCATATAAGAAACTTTAAGTAAATTAATAACAGGGGAATGTAATGCAACCACAAATGATGGGCGGGATTATACAAGTCAATATTCCTGACAAGGCTACCTTGCAAGCGAGTTATATGCCTTTTGTACAAGGTGGTGGTTTATTTGTTCCGACTAAGCAAGCGGTAAAAATGGGACAAGAAGTTTTTATCCTTGCGACTCTGCCTGATCAATCACAGAAAATTCCTTTAACAGGTAAGGTGATTTGGATTTCGCATAAGCAAACCCATTTTAAACCACAAGGTTTTGCGATTCAGCTTGCCGGTGATAAAGGTGTTTATTACCGAACAGAGGCAGAAAGAATTTTAGCGGGTTCAAAAAGCCTTGATCGTGCAAGTTATACTATGTAATTAAATTTTTTAGGAACAAAGCGTGTTTGTTGATACCCATTGCCATTTAACCATGTTAGATCTTACGCCATACGGTGGAGATCTAGATCAAGCGCTCGATGCTGCACGTCAGGCAGGCGTAACTAAATTCATGGGGATATCTGTGGATTTAGAAGATCATATAAAATTGGCAGAAATTGCATCACGACACGATGATGTTGGTTACACAGTAGGGGTTCATCCATGTGAAGATCAACATGTCATGGCCCGAGCTACAACTGATTATTTGGTCGAGTTAGCTCAATCAGACAAAGTGTGGGCTTTAGGTGAAACGGGTTTGGATTATTATCACAGTACTGATTTTGTTGAAGATCAGAAGCAATGCTTTGCTAGGCATATACAAGCATCAAAAATTGTAAAAAAACCTGTGGTTGTACATACGCGCTCGGCAAAACATGACACTGTAGATATTATTCGAGCTGAACAATCAACACACGGCATATTACATTGTTTCACAGAAGATTGGGAAACAGCGAAAGCGGTCTTAGATTGTGGTTACTATATTTCTTTTTCAGGAATCATTTCTTTCAAAAATGCTCAATCCCTTAGAGATGTTGCTAAGCAAGTTCCACTTGATCGTGTATTAATTGAAACAGATAGTCCGTATCTAGCACCTGTGCCATATCGTGGTAAAACAAATGAACCAAAATATGTGCCCTATGTAGCAAAAGCTCTAAGTGAAGTATATGATAAATCGCTTGAAGAGATTGGCATGATTACCATGCAAAATTTTGAAAATCTCTTAAATTTTAAATAACGGTTTGTAGTACTTGAAAAGAGAGTTATCACGTGAAGATGGATCGTCAAGCTCAGTTTAGAGCACGAGAAGCATTAATTTTTCAAATCGCTGAACAACTCTTATTAGAAAATGGTGAAGCGGGCATGACGCTTGATGCCCTTGCAGCAGAATTGGATTTAGCTAAGGGCACTTTATATAAGCATTTTCAAAGCAAAGATGAGCTATATATGTTGCTGATCATTCGCAATGAAAAAATGCTGTTGGAAATGATTCAGGATACTGAAAAATCATTTCCGGAGCATTTAGCTTTTTTTATGCTACATCATTTACATCATCCTGAACGTACCGCATTATTTCATCAAATAGAAGAACGTCTTTCAACAACTGGACAAGGTATACAGCTACTATTCAGTGAATTATATAAAATTCGACGTCAAAGATTACGCATTATTATTCGTATGACTGAGAGTTACCTGATTGATATCAATAGTAAGATGACGACACGAGATTATTTAGCCTCGATATGGTCTTTAACCTATGGCGCTGCGGTTATACTAAATTCAAGTTTCTATCAGCGTTACTTGGGCTCAAGAGACACACTACGTGTAGCTTATATAGAACAGGCTTTGGCGATGCCAAAACAGCTTGAACATGCATTAACATAGTTGATTATGATCATGAAATCATCACTTCGATTACAGCAAGGTTTTACCCTAATTGAGATCATGGTGGTGATTGTAATCATGACGGTTATGGCATCACTTGTTGTTCTGAATATTGGTGGTATAGATCAGCGTGAAGCAATGCAAGCCAGAGAGCTATTTATACTTGATCTGAAAAGAATAAATAAAGAATCTGCTGATCAATCAAAAGTATTTGCATTAAATTTTCAAAACGCAACAGATGTTTCTCCATTTACCTATAATTTATATGAATATCACGACCAGAGTCTACAGCTCGTTCAGCAAGCTGATAAAACATGGCAGGCATATAAGGAATTTAAGCCTCGCCAATTACCTGATAACGTGTCCTTCAGCTTACAAGTTGTTGATGCTGAGCGGTACTCTAAAGCAAATAACGAGGATTTACTGGGGGGTAAATCTCCTCAACTAGTTTGGTTTGGCAATGGTGAAGTTAAACCTGTGAGAATTCAATTTTATTATCAGCAGCAACCGATTGGTAATGAATTGGAATTAGATTACTTGGGGAAAATACATGAAAATTAACACCTCAAATAAGATGACTAATCGACAATTCAGTTTGCTTGATAAAAAATCAGATAGTCTTAATTTTCAAACAATTGCTGAGGTTAAACTAGATTCTCTCAAAATACAGAAAGGTTTTACGCTGTTAGAGGTGATGGTTGCTTTAGCTATTTTCGCGGTCGCTGCAATCGCGTTAACTAAAATAGCTATGCAGTATACCCAATCAACTTCAAATGCAATTTTGCGTACTAAAGCCCAATTTGTGGCAATGAATGAAATTGCAACCATGGAAATAAATCAAGAGTGGCTTGAAGGAACACAATCTAAACAGGTGACTGCGCAAGGAGAAACTTGGCAAATGATAAAAAAAGCACAATCAACATTAAGCCCCAAAATCCAACGTATCGAGTTACAAGTAAGTTTATATAACACTGAACAAGGCAAAGTTGAGGCAGGAATTACCAATCTTGTATTCTTTAATTATCCTGCTAAAGTCAAAACATCATGAAAATCAAGAATGTTGTAATGAGGTTGGGTTGCAGATTTAATGTTGTCTCAGAGTGTCAGCAAAGTTCAACTAAGTCTTATTTACCAAATAAAATTAAGAGTAATTTAGGTTTTACTTTAGTTGAGTTGCTTGTTGCGATTGCGATTTTTGCAGTGCTTTCAATGTTGGGGTGGAAAGTTTTTGATTATCTCATCAAAGTGAAAGATAGAAATGCAGAACATGAAACACATTTATTTGAATTACAGGATGCTTATCAGCAATTTCTAAAAGATAGTATGCAGATAATTCCATTGACTGCAAATGATGGGCGACAATTACAAGCAGCTATGGTTTTGAATGATCGAAGTTTTAGTTTTAGTAAGGCTGGGGTATCTGATCCATTGAAGCAAGGTCTTTCACCATATGAGCGAATAGAATACAGATATGATGCACAACAAAAAAAAGTTTACCGTTTGAAATATACAAATTTAAATATTCCAAATCGTGTGCAACCAGTATCAAGCACTTTACTTGAAAATGTAGATCAATTTAGAATTTTGATTTTAAATCCACAAGAAATTAGCCAATGGCCTGAAAATATTAATGATCCAAATAATGTAAATGAATTAAAGAAGTTACCATTAGGTTTTAAAGTTCAATTGACGATTGCTGGTTCAGATTATGAGTGGATTTATAGTTTATTAAATGCCAATCAGTTATTGGTCAATCAGGAAACTCCACCATGATCAAGATTAAATCTTCTGAACAAGGTATAGCACTTCTCACAATATTGATCATGGTCGCATTGGCTACTATTTTGGCTGCAACAATTGCAAAACGTCAAAGCAATACTGCTGAAAATACGGGCTATTTGATGCGCCAAAATCAGTCTTTACTTTATGCAAAAAGTGCAGAGGCATTTTTTTCTGAATTATTGATTCAAGATAGTGAAAATGCAGGTAATCTTGATCATTTACAGGAAAGTTGGGCGAAACCAATGCCTCCGTTTCCAGTTGAAGATGGTGCAGTTTCTGGACGTTTAGTTGATGATTCGGGAAAATTTAATTTAAATAATTTAGTTAAGCCAGACGGAAAAGTGGATGATTCGGCTCGTCGGTGGTTTGAAAAACTATTAGTTAGAGTTGGATTGCCAGCGGAGTTGAGTCAAGCTGTCATTGATTGGCAAGATGAGGATGATGAAACTTCGGGTGCAATGGGAGCTGAAAGTAGTATTTATCAAGGAAAGGAACCTGCATATTTGGCATCAAATACAAAGTTCCATAATGTTGAAGAATTAAAGTTGGTTAGAGGTTTCGAAGGTAAAAAAATTGATTTGATTCGTCCCTATGTTTCGGCCTTACCTGAACCAACAAAAATAAATATAAATACTGCACCTGCTTTATTGCTAGCAAGTATAGACCCTAAGGTGGATATGAAAGCGGTAGAGCAGGAGATCAAAGCAAACCAGGCAAACTTGACTTATTTTAATAATCTAGATGATTTATGGAAATTGAATGCATTTTCTGGCATTGATGAGCAGAGTAAAACTGATGCAGGTAGCCTAATGGATGTGCAATCGAATTATTTTACTGCACAGATTGATGTGCTTTTAAGTGAGCGTAAGCGTCAATTCACAAGTTCTATGGCTAGAAAAGATAATCATGTAATTGTTTACTCAAGAAGTCTTGCACCTTTCAATTGATTTGATAATTGAATTATCAAATATCGACAAGGTTTAAAATCAATCCCAATGCTTGTTTTTTTGCTTTATAATAAAACTCGTTCGCAGATAAAGATTAGCTTGGTGCATGTTAATTCGTAAATTATTTAAGTTTGAAAATGCTCATATTGTACGCAATTGTACATCGGATCGCTGTAAGCGTTCGATTCATGGGCATAGTTATAAAGTTGAATTATTACTCAAAGCGTCAAAGCTAGATCATGGTCAGATGGTTTACGATTTTGGTTTGCTCAAAGGTGTTATAAAAGAACTTTTTGACAGTTTTGATCATGCCATTTGTTTTTGGCAAAAAGATGATGCTGCTTATATTGATGCATGTAAGACATTTAGTGCACGATGGATTTCATTGCCTGTTTCGCCTTCTGCCGAACAATTTTCACGTATTTTTTTCTATTTAGCTCAACAAGTCCTTCGCTCAACTACAACACAAAATGGTGAGGGTGATGTTCAAGTATATTCTGTGATTGTTCATGAAACTGATACGGGGTACGCTCAAAGTTTTCAGGAAGACATTGAAAATGAGCAAATGGGTATATTGAGCTTGGATCAAATAGTTTTTTCAGAGCAAGTCGTATCAGAGTGGAGTGATCCACAGATATATGAGAACTTGAAAAAAGGAATTAAGTTCGAAAATCCAGAAGTAGAATTACAAGTAACACTTTGAGTTTACTTGATTAAGTGAACTCAAATTAAGGAAAATTGATGCAATTTACGGAACAACAGCTCAATAAATTAAATAAAATTCAGATTGATGAATCTTGGAAATATTCACTTTCTGAATTTTTACTTGGGCAAAAAATGGATAATTTACGCGAGTTTTTGCAACAAGAGAAACTTGCCCAAAAAACGATTTATCCGCCAAGCAAACAAATTTTTAATGCATTTAACACCACTCCACTTAACCATGTGAAAGTCGTCATACTTGGTCAGGATCCTTATCATGGACCGAATCAGGCGAATGGTTTAAGTTTTTCGGTACAAAGAGGGGTTGCATTACCTCCATCTTTACGTAATATTTTTCATGAATTGAACACTGATTTAGGCATACCTGTTTCTCGACATGGTGATTTGAGTAAATGGGCTGAGCAAGGTGTTTTATTGCTGAACAGTGTGCTGACGGTTGAAGCTGGTCAACCCACCTCACATCAGAAACAAGGTTGGGAAGATTTTACTGATAATGTGATTGATGTGTTGAATGAACATCGTGAATGTATCGTATTTATATTATGGGGAGCTTATGCTCAACGTAAAGGACAGCGCATAGACCGTAACAAACATTTAGTTTTAAGTGCAGCCCACCCGTCACCTTTATCAGCAAACCGAGGTGGTTTTTTTGGCTGTAAAGTGTTTTCTAAAACAAATCAATATTTGAAACAACATGGCATTGAGCCTATAGACTGGCAATTGGACGCATAATGAATTCTCCCGATTTAAATAGCTATCATCCTGATTTGATTGTCGAGCACGCTAAAAATGGTTGGCGTATTGTTCGTTTGAACCGACCTAAATCATTACACGCATTGGATGAATCGATCGTAAGTGCTTTACTCAAAGTGTTCGAACATTTCCATGATGATGAAAGTGTAAAAGCGATTTGGTTTGATTCGACTACACCAAAAGCATTTTGTGCGGGTGGTGATGTTCGTAAATTGCGCCAATTGGTTATTAACAATGAAGTTGATACGGCTAATAAATTCTTTGAGCAAGAATATGCACTAGATTTACTGCTGCATAACTATGCTAAGCCTATTGTGGTTTGGGGTGAAGGTTATGTCATGGGTGGCGGACTAGGCTTATTTATGGCTGCACCATTTCGTTTGGTCACACCATATTCTCGTTTGGCTATGCCTGAGATTAATATTGGGCTGTATCCTGATGTTGGTGGTAGTCGCTTCCTTGCTGATCGTGGTCAAATTGGTTTATTTACTGGTTTAACGGGTTCAATCATGACAGCTGCTGGAGCATTCAGTATTGGTTGGGCGACACATATTTGTGAAGCTCAGCGTGATAATGTGCTTCAAAAAGTACTGAATGTTGATTGGAATCATTATCCAGCTGGCGCATTTAGAGCAATCGATGACACCCTGAATAGCCTGCATCGTCCAGTTGCTTCTGGACCATTGCAAAATTCAATTGATGTTATCCATAGTGTTTGTCGTGGACAAAGCTTTGAGTATGATTACCAAGCTATTATAGGTTTGAGTGATGCAAGTAGTGACTGGTTACGTCAAGCTAGTGAGAATTTACAGAAGGGTTCTCCGAGCACTGCTGCGATTACTTGGTTGCTTTGGCAATGGGGTAAACAAGGTCATGCATGGGATGAGGTTTTTGCTTTAGAGTCACAAATTTCTGATTGGAAGATTCGTCATCCTGATTTCGTTGAGGGTGTGCGAGCACGTTTGGTTGATAAGGATCTTTCACCTGAATGGACGTCTGCTGAAAAAATCACTTTGAAAGATATATTGTCTGATTGTCCACCAATTACAACAATTGATAGTTGGAATGCGTTATTAAGACAATATGGTGTAATTTCTTAAGTAGATATGACTGTTAATAAAGATGAATATTGGATGCAGTTTGCCTACGAGCAGGCTGCAATCGCAGCATCACAAGGTGAAATACCTGTTGGCGCTGTAATCGTGAGTCAAGATAAAATCATTGGCTCGGGTTACAATGCACCTATCCAATTGTCTGATCCTACGGCACATGCAGAGATTCAAGCGCTGCGCTCAGCTTGCCGAGCGATTGAAAATTATCGATTACCAGATGATGCTGTTTTATATGTGACGCTTGAACCTTGTACCATGTGTGTTGGTGCATTGATTCATGCAAGAGTTCAAAAAGTGATTTTTGCAACGACTGAGCCAAAAGCTGGTTCTGTTGTTAGCGCTCGTCAATTGTTAGATAATGGCTACTACAACCATAAATTTGTATTTGAACAAGGTTGTTTACAACAACAATGTTCAGCTCAACTAAGTGATTTTTTTAAGCAAAGAAGAAAAGAAAAGAAGCAAGCCCATTTATCTAAAACGTCCTTAAATGATTAAACATGTCTTTTGAGTTGTGGCAAACTAAGCCGCGATGATTTTGGTCAAATTAAAAAAGGCAAAGCTATGCGTAATGCAATCACTGTAAAAAAAGAGTTTCATGCACCTCTTTCAGAAGTGTTTGATTTATTGTCAAAACATGCAACTTATAATAAAGCTTTTGCTCCATTACAAGTGGTACGAGTTAAAGATTCGGCTGATCCAAAACGTCCAGATGGCATTGGGTCGGTTCGTCGAATGGGATTTGGTCCTGTAAAACCATTGCAAGAAGAAATTACATTATTGGAAGAAAATAAACGTATTGAGTATAAGTTGATTAACAATCCACTTGTAAAGCATCATTTGGGTCAAATTGATTTCAAAGAAATTACACCCTACGTAACATTGGTAACTTACAAGATTGAATTTACAGCAAAAGCACCTTTTGTGAGTAAATTAATTCTTGCGCAACTTAAAGCAGCAATTACACTAGGTTTCTCAAAACTAGCGAAATCAGTTGCTCCATAAAGAGAAGAGAATGACAGTTCATATTATTACGATTGATGGTCCAAGCGGATCTGGAAAGGGTACGTTAGCTGCTAAGATTGCTGCACATTACCAATATAATTTATTAGATTCTGGTGCGTTATATCGTTTACTTGGACTGTCTTTGGCTCAAAAAAACTTATTAGAGCAACTTGAAACTAAGTTGGATGAATGTGTCGAAATTGCAACTCATTTAAATATCGAATTTAAATCAACAGAATCTACCACGATTATTCTACTCGATGGTGCTGATGTGACGAATGTGATACGCACGGAGGAAGTGGGGGAATATGCTTCTAAAGTTGCAGCAATTCCAGCATTACGTAAAGCGTTATTTGATCGTCAAAGAGCTTTTATCCAGTCTCCAGGATTGGTTGCTGATGGTCGTGATATGGCAACTTCTATTTTTCCTGAAGCTCAGGCAAAGATTTATCTCACCGCATCTGCACAATCACGAGCGAAGCGACGTGTAAAACAGTTGCAGGGTATGGGTCTTGATGCTAAAATAAGCGACATTTTATCTAACATACAGGCTAGAGATAAGCGAGATATGGAGCGTACAGTTGCTCCACTCAAGCCGGCCAAAGATGCTTATATCGTTGATAGCTCTGAGATAGGTATCGATGAAGTATTTAAGCTCATGGTTGACTATATCGACAGTCGTATAAAATAGATATTGAATTAACTTTCAGTTGAAGCATTGCTTGATCAGATCTTTTGGACAATGTAACAACTTAACTTAACCGGCCTTGTCTGATCCAAGACCGCTGACTTTATCAGGTATATCATGACCGAATCTTTTGCAGCCCTCTTTGAAGAAAGTGAATTAAACCTCAACGTTGAAAAGGGTGCAGTCATCCAAGGTACTGTTGTTAGTATCGATTCTGACTGGGTTACTGTCGACACTGGCCTTAAATCTGAAGGCGTTGTTGATCGTGCTGAATTTTTAAATGAACAACGTGAACTTGAAGTTCAAGTTGGCGATACTGTTGACGTAGTTGTTGAAGCGCTTGACAACGGTATGGGTCAAACTGTTTTGTCACGTGAAAAAGCGAAACGTGCTGAAACTTGGACTAAACTTGAGAAAATCTTTGAAGACGGCGAAATCGTTACTGGTGTTATCTCTGGTAAGGTTAAAGGCGGTTTCACTGTTGACATCGGTCCTGTACGTGCATTCTTACCAGGTTCTTTAGTTGACACTCGTCCTATTCGTGATACAACTCACCTTGAAGGTAAAGAGTTAGAGTTCAAAGTAATCAAGCTTGATGCTAAACGTAACAACGTTGTTGTATCTCGTCGTGCTGTTATGGAAGCTGAATCTTCTGCTGACCGTGAAGCATTACTCGCTCAACTTGAAGAAGGTCAAACAGTTACTGGTACTATTAAGAACCTTACTGACTACGGTGCATTCGTTGATCTTGGTGGTATTGATGGTCTTCTTCATATCACAGATATGGCTTGGAAACGCATCAAACACCCTTCAGAAGTTGTTGAAGTTGGTCAAGAAGTTACAGTTAAAGTACTTAAATTTGACCGCGAGCGTAATCGTGTATCTTTAGGTCTTAAGCAATTAGGCGAAGATCCATGGTTAGCGATCATGAGCCGTTACCCTAAAGGTTCTATCGTTAAAGCGCGCGTTACTAACTTAACTGACTACGGTTGCTTTGCTGAAATCGCTGAAGGCGTTGAAGGTTTAGTACACGTTTCAGAAATGGACCACACAAACAAAAACATCCACCCATCTAAAGTAGTTCAGATTGGTGATGAAGTTGATGTTATGGTTCTTGAAGTTGACGAAGAACGTCGTCGTATTTCTTTAGGTATCAAACAAACTCGTGCTAACCCATGGGAAGAGTTTGCTAAATCTCATGAGAAAGGCGAAAAAGTTTCTGGTACGATCAAGTCTATTACTGACTTCGGTATCTTCATCGGTTTATCTGGTGGTATCGATGGTTTAGTACACTTGTCTGATATTTCTTGGAACGAACAAGGCGAAGAAGCTATCCGTCGTTACAAGAAAGGTGACACAGTTGAAGCAGTTATCTTATCTGTAGATGCTGAAGGTAACCGTATCAGCCTTGGTATCAAGCAATTAAACAGCGATCCATTCAATGACTTCTTAGCTGCGAATGAACGTGGTGCTTTAGTTAAAGGTACTGTTACAGCTGTTGATGCTAAAGGTGCTACAGTTAAATTAGCTGATGACATCGAAGCAACTCTTAAAGCTTCTGAAATCAATCGTGACCGCGTTGAAGATGCAACTAAGTTCTTAGAAGTTGGTCAAGAAGTTGAAGCGAAGATCATCAACGTTGATCGTAAGTCTCGTTCTATCAACTTGTCTATCAAAGCGAAAGACGAAGCTGAAGAGAAAGAAGCTGTAAACAACGCTCGCCAAGCTGCTGCAACTCAAGCTGCAGAAAGCAATGGTCCTAAGACTATTGGTGACTTAATTAAAGCTCAAATGAAGTAATTTGTTAAAAAGTACATTTCTTGTAACAGAGATGTACTTTTTTATACAAAAATACTGTAAACGGTAGCGTAGTATTCATGTACTGCGCTACCGTTTTGTATTTAAACAGGTTATTATTAAAAACATTGAAAAGTAGCGATAATTAAAGAGGTCATCAATGACGACTGAAGCACTTAATAAATCTGATTTAATTGAACGGATTGCACTTAAAAACCCACATTTAGCTGAGCCTTTGGTTGAGGATGCAGTTAAGATCATGATTGATCAAATGATTGAAGCGCTCTCGAGTGGTGATCGTATTGAGATTCGTGGTTTTGGTAGCTTTGCATTACATCATCGTGAACCACGTCTAGGCCGTAATCCTAAAACTGGTAAGGCAGTTGATGTTGCAGCAAAAGCAGTACCACACTTCAAACCAGGTAAAGCTCTTCGTGATGCAGTAAACGAGTCAATTAAATAAAAAATAAATTAAATAAGTGGGGTGCGAATTATGCGCTATGTATTAATTGCATTACTTGTTGCTATATTTGGTTACGCATTAGCATTAGTTTTACAGAATCCAGCTGAATTGCAAGTAGATTTATTATTTACTCAAGTTCCAGCGATGCGATTAGGTTTATTGCTTTTGTTAACACTTGCTTTAGGTGTCGTGGTTGGATTATTACTGGGTGTACAAGTTTTCCGAGTTTTTCAAAATAGTTGGGAAATTAAGCGCTTGCGTAAAGATATTGATCATTTGAGAAAAGAACAGATTCAACTTGCTCAGCAAGCTGCAGCTGAAGCCGCTGCGAGTGTTCGGCATGAGAAAACTGTTTTAGATGTTCACGCCAATGATAAAACGACAACGTTTTAATATTTTTAATATTCGAAAGGCTATTTCATAAGTGAACTAGCCTTTTTGTATTTTTAGACGCTTTTAATTTTAAATCTTCAACCAAAGACCTATTCTTTTAATTTATTTTCTAGCTGATCCATAAATTTGGCAAAAGCATTAAAGCTTTTTTCAATCACGATAATCGATTTTAATTTTGTATCTGTAGACGTTGGATAATCATCGAAAACATCTGCTCCAACACCAATAGTATGCCCAGTCTCATGTGATAAATGTATTTCACTACAAAATTTTAGATTTAGACGAGTCTCTTTAGTTATCTCATTAAGAACATTGAATACAACATTTCCTGTAGCCTCCATCACTTCGATAGCAACATATCGAATAAAAGGACATTGATTTGAGGTTAGTGAAACTAACTCATACGATAATTTTCTACTAGGGGACATTTTATCTCCCCATAAATATTTCAATGTATCGCTCAATAATTGAGACTGATCTAAATTTAGTTTTTTAAGATCATATAGATACCAAGGCCAATGGTTTGCATCTTCTTTGCAATGCAAGTTTATTGCCTCTTCGTATTTATTCTGTGGGTTTGCATAAGGTAAGACATAATTATTAAGATCTGAAAAACTCATAACAAAGTGAGCTAAATCTGGTAAAAATTTTAACCTTTGATCAATTGTCAGATTTTCATTTTTAAGAATATAAAAGAATTGATGATTGCTAAACTGTATTTTTTTTTGCTGTATTGTCGATTTGATAGCTTGCATTATTATTCCTTATTGTCGTTATTTTAGGATTAAAATATAACTTATTTTACCGTTTGTTTTATTTTTAAGTAGTAGCGGTTATGCATATACATCAACCAAAGACCTGTTAATCATATTTTACACTTCTGCAAAAACATATTTATAATAGCGCCTTTAACTAACTTGGAAGAAAAGCTCTTGAGTATCATTGTTGCATTAGATGCAAAAAGCCAATACGAAGCTATGACTATTGTTGAACAACTTGATCCAACACTTTGTCGAGTAAAAGTGGGCAAAGAGCTTTTCACGCATGAGGGTCCATCGATTGTAAAAAAATTACAAGATACAGGTTTTGAAGTTTTTCTCGATCTTAAGTTTCACGATATTCCAAATACGACAGCGCAAGCTGTTTGTGCTGCTGCTGATCTAGGAGTATGGATGGTAAATGTTCATGCTTCAGGTGGTCGTAAGATGATGGAAACTTGTGTAGAACGTCTTAAAGCAGGTAAGTACAAAACTCAACTAATCGCTGTGACTGTTCTTACATCTATGGGTAGAGAAGATTTGTTTGATATCGGTTTAGATGTCGAACCTGTTGATCATGTGAAACGTCTAGCAAAGCTTACTAAAGATAGTGGTTTAGATGGCGTGGTTTGTTCAGCTCAAGAAGCTAAAATTCTTCGTGAAATGCTGGGTCAAGAGTTTGCTTTAGTTACACCTGGTATTCGACCTGAAGGTACAAATGCAGATGATCAAAAACGAATCGTAACACCTAAGCAAGCGATGCTTGATGGATCTACTCATTTAGTAATTGGCCGCCCAATTACCAAGGCGGCTCAACCAACTGAAATGTTAAAATCTATTTTAGCTTCCATCTAATTCAATAAATTAGATTTTTAGATTCAGAAATAAGCTGATCAAGAGTGGAGCTAATAAAGATAATATTAGCCCGCTCATCATTGCATGCGGTACGTAATGAGTTCCGCATGATTGCTTGACCATAGCCAAAGTGACATCCATAGATGTTGCACCTGCACTCGATATCGCGGAACGAGGAAAACGCCAACCTAAGCAATACATTAATAAAATTGCAAAAATTTCACGGAATAAATCAGTGAGTAAGGCAATCCCTCCGTACTTTGCAGAATGCAATTCAGTAAATAGAATGCCAGACATTGAATACCAGCCATAACCCTGTGATAAAGCTAAAACTTCATTTAACTTAAAGGCTTTAGGTAAAAGATAATAATTTAATATAGACGCCAAGCATGAACCGACAAATGCAGCAAATGGTACTAAGAGAATTTTCCAACTTAACCAACTACGAACAAACTGTGTATGTGCGAGTTCGATACCGATTAAAAAGATAAAAACTAAAAGTAGATACCAGCTATTAAATGTAAACTGAATATTGCTATGGTTAATTATTAGTCCTAATAGAATACCAATTCCTAATGCTAAAAAAGCTTTCGCTATATTTTTTAAGGCGTTAAAAAAAAGATTAAATAAAATTTTGCCTTGTACGCTTTGCCGATCAATAAGCTTATATGTAATTAAACAAATACCAAATGCGAAAATAGAGGTGGTAAAAGCCATTAAAAGTGCAGGAGGGAGGATTGTTGTCGGGTTGTCAATATGGTTGAGTGCTTGTGTCAATTCAAAAGCAACACTGACCAATAACACATATGAAAAATATGGAAGAATTTTAAAAATGAGATTGTTCAAATTTTTAGAAAGTCTTGGTGCAATAAAATAGCCTAAGCTAATTGCAATAAAAATTTGAAAAATTAAAATGACAGATTGCATAAAAAAAGCAGGTTACGAATAACCTGCTTATTATGAAGAATTATTGACTACGCTGCATTTGTTTTCGTAATCGCTGAGTTATTAAGGAAATTATAGTCAGCAACATTTACTTTGCGAGTCTCTAACCAATATTTCCAAGTATACGTCGGCCATAATGAGAAATTCTTTCCATCAGCAGCTTGATACCAACTACTGCATCCGCCGGCTTGCCAAACAGTGCCTTTTAACTGCTCTTGTACGCGATCGTTAAATTGATCTTGAACAGCATGCTTAACTTCAACAGCTTGAGTTTTAGTGCTATCAACAGTTTGAATTAACTGTAGAATATAATTTACTTGTGACTCAATCATGAAAATTACAGAGTTGTGACCAAGGATTGTATTCGGACCTAATAATTGGAAT
This sequence comes from Acinetobacter sp. SK-43, assembly GCF_015351505.1. NCBI lineage: Bacteria > Pseudomonadati > Pseudomonadota > Gammaproteobacteria > Moraxellales > Moraxellaceae > Acinetobacter > Acinetobacter sp. SK-43. Next base: position 19,861 of record NZ_JADKPY010000057.1, on the reverse strand, counting down.
AAATTAGGGAAATTCTTGGTTGCAATACCATAATAGCTTTCTGCGCCATCTTTCCAAGCTTGTTTCAGCTCAATACCGTTACGACCAAAGCAATCAAAGTGTTTGAGATAGATACGTGGATCAGTAATAAATCCAGTACCATAAATCAGACAGTCGATTTGACGTTTTTTGCCATCTTTAGTCACGATTCCATTCGCTGTAATTTCTTGAACGCCATCAGTGACTAGTTCAACATTTTTACGATTGAATGTAGGGAAATATTTATTTGAGATTAGAATTCGCTTACAGCCCATTACGAAATCTGGAGTAAGTTTTTTAGCGAGTTCTTTGTCTTTTACTTGGAAGCGGATAAAGGCTTCAGCAAGCTTTTGACCATATTTCATGATTTGTGGTTGTACAATTGGCACAACTCGTGACTCATTTGTCCAATACAAACGACTACGATGAATTTGACGATAGATATTTGATGCTTTGAATAAAGATTTGCTTAGTTGAGAGTATTTACGTTCATCACGTGGAATCACCCAAGCTGCTGTACGTTGGAACACATAAAGTTGTTTAACATCTTTTGCAATTTCAGGAATATACTGAATCGCACTTCCACCAGTACCAATTGAAGCTACAGATTTACCATTCAAATCATAATTGTGATCCCACTGAGAAGAGTGGAAAACTTTACCTTTGAAGTTTTCAATTCCTTTTAAATGTGGAATTTGTGGAACATGTAATGGGCCAGATGCGAAAATTACAAATTGAGCTTCAAGTGTAGGTTGGTCTTTAAATTTTAAAGTCCAAACATTACGATTTTCATCAAATGTAGCATTGGTAACTTCATGATTGAACTTACAATAGTCTCTTAGCTTGTATTGAGTTGTGATTTCTTGAATATAATCAAAAATCTCATCAGCCTCAGCATAACGCTTTGACCAATCTGTTTTAGGCGCAAACGATAGAGAATACATGTGTGATTGAACATCACAAGCTGCCCCTGGATATTGGTTCTCTCTCCATGTACCACCAACATCGTTGGTTTTTTCTAATATTACAAAATCATTGATTTGGCTTTGTAATAGTCGAATACTCATTGCTAAACCACCAAAACCTGCACCGATAATTGCAACTTTTGTTTTTTGAATGGCATCTTTGGTTTGATCACGCATAGTCCACGCCCTACACATCTAAATTTTGTGCAAGTTTAAATGTTTTGGTGAGATTAAATATGATTGTACAGACGCAAAACTTGATCATTTCGGCAATACACTTATTTGTATATTTCGAGTAAAACATTAAAGTTTTGTGAATAGTAATTGGGATTATGAAGCGATCTATCCTCGGATTGATGTATTTAATTCAAGGCATGCGACATGTTGGGATAGATGTAGACGCACGTTTGGCAAATATGGGAATACATGCTGACGCTTTAGATCCAAGTACAGTAATTCCAGACGAAATCGAATGGGATATCTTAAAACATATTAGCGAGGATATATCTCCAGAACAAGGTCTCGAAATAGGTCAGCATTATGCATTAGCTGGTTACGGTCCTTTTTTGATGTTACTAGTCACCAGTGAAAGCTTACATAAAGCACTTTTGAACGGTATACGCTTTCAGAAACTTACACATTTGTTTGGTTCGCTACAGCTAAATATTACCGATAATAAAATTTATTTGTTTTATACACCAATAGATTTGAATACACATTTGGGGCAGTTACGTGCGCAATGTGAGATTTCTGGTACATATAAATTCCTGCAAGATATTTTTAAAATGATGGGATTAGACATCCCTAAAATCCAGATCGAATTACCTTTTGAACATCCTAAAGATATGCGATGGACTGAGGCTTACCAAGCTTATTATGGACATGATGTTAAGTTTGGATGTCATCAAGCGGCATTTATTATGCATGGCGTAGAAATTCTAGACATAAAAGTACCTTCAGCAGATGTATTAACTTATCGAATTTATGAAGAAAAGTGCCTACAAGATATCGAAAAATTCGAAAAAAGCTCCGATGGTATTTTAACAATTGTAGAGTACGTAGAAGGGTATCTTGAAATGCAAAATGGGGTAATTCCCACGATGTCAGAAACAGCATGCGCACTCAATATTCCTGAACGAACATTAAGGCATCAACTGCAACAGCTACAAACCAGTTATAAAGAAATTAGAGAGCGATTAATTAAACAAAAAGCCATTAAATTTATCGAAAATAGTGCCTACTCGATCGAGCAGGTTGCAGAAATGTTGGGATACTCAGAGCCAGCAGCCTTTAACCATGCATTTAAACGTTGGTTTGGACGAAGTCCTCGACAATATCATCGAAAAAACTAAATGCTTAAAAATGGTACATTATGATGTTTAAACTCTATGATAATTAAGCCTAAAATCTAATGTCTTTGAACTCAATGTTCGATATAATTTTCACCAATTAAAATTGCAATAACGCCTTATGTTAAATTCTAAACCAGACTCACATAGCACTGCATATACACCAACATCGCCTGCTGAGCGCTATGCTCAAGCTCTTGAGTCAGGGCAATTTATGCCTGATGAAGCTCAAGCGCAGGCAGTGCAAGAGTTAGATCGAGTATGGAAAGAGTTACTCACTCGCTATAAAGCTTCAAAAAAAGCATTTCGACGTTTCCGCAGACAAACATACCCAAAAGGTGTTTATATGTGGGGAGGTGTTGGTCGTGGTAAGACATGGTTGATGGATCAATTCTATGAATCTGTGCCTTTCCGCCGTAAGATACGTCTGCATTTTCATCACTTTATGCAGCACGTGCATAAAGAGTTAAATAAACTCTCTGGTCAGCGCAATCCTTTGGATATGGTTGCAGATCAGATTTATAAAGATGCTGTTGTAATTTGTTTTGATGAGTTTTTTGTATCGAATGTTACGGATGCCATGATCCTGAGTGATTTGTTTCAAAAGCTATTTGAACGTGGTATCACACTGGTTGCAACTTCAAACATTGCACCTGAAGGCTTATATAAAAATGGTATCCATCGTGACCGTTTCATGCCAACAATTGAATGTGTACAAAAAAATTGCACAGTATTAAATGTTGATGCAGGAGTTGATTACAGACTACGTGTATTAAAGCAAGCTCAATTGTTTAAATATCCATTGAGTGCTGATGCCCAAGTCTGGATGTTAGAACGTTTCAATGCATTAACTCAGACTCAAGTGAAGTCAAACTCACCGATTATGATTAATAATCGTGTAGTTGAAACACTCGGGCATACAGAAGATGTTTTATGGTGTGAATTCTCAGAATTATGCTTTAAACCGAGAAGCCCTGCTGATTTTATTGAAATCGCAAATATCTACAACACTGTGTTAGTTAGTAATGTTCCACATTTAACAGATTTCCTTTCGGAAGGAACTCGTCGCTTTATTTATTTGGTCGATGAATTCTATGACAGAGGCGTTAAATTATTGATTACTTCAGAAGATTCGATTATTGAGTTATATGAAGGATCTAAATTAGCATTTGAAATTGAACGTACACGTTCAAGATTGTTAGAAATGCAATCAGATGCATATCTGCACTCTGAACATCGCCAAATTGATATGGCTAAAACTTCATAATTTATAAAGGCATTCTTCGGAATGCTTTTTTTTATATTTTGATACTGAGAAAGCTTTATTCTTGGTTGATTTTTGTTATAACTAAATGTGTTTTTAAGACTGTGAGATCATTACATCCTCATAGAATAAGTAAAATTTTAATTTAAAGTTTTGATTTACTAAATCTCGTAGTTGTCAATACTTCTAATTGAGAAAATGCTTACTATTTAGGAATGTGATATTACTATTCAGGCTAGTATAAATCAGTATACTAGGGTTCTTGTTATAAAAAGTTAGCACCATCAGGAAAGACAATGACTGTACGTATTCAAAAAGGCAAGCTAGCGATTGCTAAAGAACTTTACGATTTCATCGAAAATGAAGCTTTACCAGGTTCTGGTTTAGATAGTGAAACTTACTGGAAAAATTTCGAGCAAGTCGTTGTCGATCTTAGCCCTAAGAACAAAGCATTATTAGCGAAGCGTGAAGAGCTACAAGCTAAAATTGATGAATGGCACCGCAATAATAAATTTGAGTTAAATGCTTATAAGGCATTCTTAACTGAAATTGGTTATCTTGTTCCTGAAGTTGAAGACTTCAAAGTGACAACTGAAAATGTTGATGAAGAAATCGCATTATTAGCTGGTCCACAGCTTGTTGTACCTGTACGTAATGCACGTTATTGCTTAAATGCTGCAAATGCACGTTGGGGTTCATTATACGATGCACTTTATGGTACTGATGTAATTTCTGAAGAAAATGGCGCTGAAAAAGGCAAGGGTTATAACCCTGTTCGTGGCGACAAAGTTATTGCTTTTGCTAAAGATTTCTTAAATCAAGCTTTCCCATTGGCACAAGGTTCACATGCTGATGCGACTAAATACGCAATTGAACATAACCGTTTAGTTGTTACTTTGAAAGATGGTTCTACTACTTCTTTAGCTCATGAGTCACAATTCGTTGGCTTTAATGGTGAAGCAGAAAACCCTACAGAGGTTGTTTTATTAAACAATGGCTTGCACGTAATTATCGATATCGATGCGAATAGCCCGATTGGTAAAACTGATGCAGCAGGCGTTAAAGATTTAACACTTGAAGCAGCAATTACAACTATTCAAGATTTGGAAGATTCTGTAGCAGCTGTTGATGCTGAAGAAAAAGTAGAAGGCTACCGTAACTGGTTAGGCTTAATGAAGGGTGATTTACAAGAATCAATCGAGAAGAACGGTAAAACAGTTACTCGTGCTCTTAATAAAGATCGTACTGTTAAAAACTTGATCGGTGGAACGACAACTTTACATGGTCGTTCATTGATGCTTCTTCGTAACGTTGGTCACTTGATGACAAACCCAGCCATCCTTGTTGAAGGTGAAGAAGTTTTTGAAGGTATTATGGATGCTTTAGTAACTCCGTTACTAAGCATTGTAGATATCCGTGGTGAAAACGAAAACCATAACTCTCGTAAAGGTTCGATGTATATCGTTAAACCAAAAATGCATGGTCCAGAAGAAGTTGCATTTGCGGTTGAGTTGTTTGAACGCGCTGAACAAGCTCTTGGTTTGCCAGCTAAAACACTTAAAATTGGTATTATGGATGAAGAGCGTCGTACATCTGTAAACTTGAAAAACTGTATCGCAGCTGCAAAAGACCGTACAATTTTCATTAACACGGGTTTCATGGATCGTACGGGTGATGAAATCCATACTTCTATGGAAGCTGCACCAGTTGTTCGTAAAGAAGCTGTTAAAACTCAAAAATGGATTGCTGCTTACGAAAATCGTAACGTTGCAATTGGTTTAGAGTGTGGTTTACAAGGTAAGGCACAGATCGGTAAAGGTATGTGGCCAAAACCTGACAGCATGAAAGACATGTTGGCGACTAAGACAGCACATCCAAATGCGGGTGCATCATGTGCATGGGTTCCATCACCAACAGGTGCGGTACTTCACGCAATGCATTATCACCAAATCAATGTAAAAGCTCGTCAAGATGAATTAGCATCTCAAGACATGTTGACTTTGGATGATTTGTTAACACCTCCTTTTGCTCCGGAAACTAACTGGACAGCAGAAGAACTAAACAACGAACTTGAAAATAACTGTCAAGGTATCTTAGGTTATGTTGTTCGTTGGGTTGATTTAGGTGTTGGATGTTCTAAAGTTCCAGATATCAACAACGTTGGTTTGATGGAAGATCGTGCAACATTACGTATTTCTTCTCAGCATGTTGCAAACTGGTTACGTCACGGTATCGTAACGCGTGAACAAGTTGAAGAAGTATTAAAACGGATGGCTGTAATTGTAGATCAACAGAATGCGAATGATCCACTTTATACGCCAATGGCACCAAACTTTGATGGCATCGCTTTCCAAGCTGCTTCTGATTTGATTTTCAAAGGTGCTGAGCAACCATCTGGTTATACAGAGCCATTGTTGCATGCTGCACGTTTAAAACTTAAAGGCTATACAGGTGATTAATTTCATCTAAAATAAAAGCCTCTTCGGAGGCTTTTATTATTTTGAAGATCATTTTTTATGTGTGCTAACTTTAAACCCATCACACTGGAGCAAGTAAAGCAACTTGAATTGCCGCTTGTATCTTTTGCCTATGAAGAAGAGGTTTATCCAAGTTATAAAACTCCATTATTGTTTAAATCTGAACAAGGTTTGGAGTGGAGGGAAGTTCTGTTTGGTTTAGTACCTAAATGGGCAGAAGATCTTAATATTTCAAAACATACTTATAATGCACGTCACGAAACTATTTTTCAGAAACCAAGTTTTCAAGAATCTGCCAACAAATGTAAGTTCGGCGTAATCCCTGTAACTGAGTTTTATGAAAGCAAATATATAGATAACAAGCCACAACGCTGGGCTGTAAAGCGTAAAGATGGGCGGGCATTTTATATTGCTGCACTTTATGAGATTAGAAAATTAAATGAAAAAATAATTCGTTCAGCGACAATGTTAACCATGGATGCTATACATCATCCGATGATGAAGGATTTCCATGAACCTGGTGATGTCAAAAGATCAGTTGTTATTATTCCTCATGAACAATTAGAAGAGTGGTTAACATTAAAACAGCCGTATCAATTAATTAATTTTATGAATGGTTTTCCTGTAGAGGAGTTTGAATGTTTACATGTACCAAAACCCAAAATTGAGAAAATCACACCCCAGCTCAATATGTTTGATTTATTTTAGATTCGAAAATAAAAAAGCTTCCTTTATAGGAAGCTTTTTTAAATTTGATTAAATCAACGTGATAAATTCTTAAACATATGTTTTAAGATTTCCATTGTTTTTTCTATTTGCAATGGAGTTAAACCATCGAAAGATTGTTCTAAAATGACTGAAGTCAGGTCATTAATTTTAACAATCATTTCTTTACCTTTGTCTGTCAGAAAAACTCGCGTAATACGACCATCTTCTTTGCAAGAGTAAGTTTCGATATAGCCTTCATCTTTCAGGCGATAAACGATTTTAGTGGTCGTAGACATCTTTGAAATGATCATATCTGATAGTTCTGATACGCTGGCATGAGGTTTTACATTCAATGCAAGTAAAATACGACGGCGAGAATTGTCTAAACCATACTTTTTAAGTACGTTGTCGATGTTTTGAACGTACTGAGCATTTACTTGAGAAATCCAGTAATATGGAAAGTCTTCTAAGTTAAATGATTCGGCTGTAGGTAAAAAACGCGCATATTTTTTAGGCATTTACTTATTTCCTATGCTTGTTACTGTGAATTGGTTAACCAACTCTTGAATTCCATGAAGTGTCTTCACGACTTGCTGAAAAATCCAAGATTGATTGAATTTTCCACCATTTCATTTATAACAAATCTTCCTTAAAGAAGCTCTACAGCTATCTTTATTTTGAATAAAAAATCATCGAAAAAACATATAAAAATGTTATTTATGATGGTTTTATCTATTCTACACACTCTTTCAGATAGACAGTTTTTCTATAAATCAGTCTATCTCAAGAACATTGCTATTGTAGAAAATAAATACAATATTTGACGTGACTTTAAAGGCAAAAACTTCTGTCTCAAATGTCATAAAATATAGAAATCAATATATTTATATAATAAATACTATCAAATACAAATAATTGGGTTAAACATATGGTTAAAAAATAACTAGAATAAATAATCTAAAAAGATGAATTAATACATTCTTTATCACATTTTTATGCTGTTTTTTGATCAATAAAATATACAGATGTAGAAAATTTAATAAATTTGGCGGTCAATTTAGTTTGATTAATTAATTTTGGAATGATGAAAGGTGGAATTTGATGTTATTAAAAAGACGCATCTAAACAGGATTACATATTTAGATGCGTAAAGTGAAGAGGGTACTTATTTATTAGACGTTGATTTCTTTTTCAATGATTGACCATAGTTGCTTATGGCTCTTTTTAAACATCGACATATGCCCGATCTCATTAAAACCATGTTTCTGTGGATCAAGTTGAACTAGTTTGGTTTCAGCGTTTGGATACAGTCGTAATAAATCTTTGACATTAGCTTCTGTGGCGATTTCATCGTCTGTAGCCCAAAACGAAACGATAGGGCACTTAATCTGCTGATGATAGTCATTAAAAATAGTTTTACCAATCGTATTCATTACATAACCAGGTTTACTACAAAACTCAGCCCATTGTCTTGCAACATTTTTCGGTAGGTTTTCACCCATGCCGATGAATTGTGTCGCACCGTATCCTTTAAATAAACTTGAAATAGGGAAAATAATGTTGAACATAACAGGAGCTAATAACTTAGTTTTTCCCTTTAGACCTTTGATGTGACCTGTAGAACCCGCAATAGCTAATACCTTGGCAACTTTTTCATAAGAAGGGTTGATACCAAGCAACTGCCCGCCAGCACTATGACCAATAATAATCACCTGTTGTGCGTGGGTTTTGTTGATTAGTGAGTCAATTGCAGCTGGTATATCCAATAAACCCCAATCATCAATACTTGCTGTAGAATCTTTTAATTTGCCATGTAATGACTCACCAATTCCTCTGAAATCAAAGGTGAGAACTTGATAACCTTGTTGATTCAGCCATTGTGCAAATGAATTGTAAAAGTTCTGAGTAATGCCAGTTGCTGGACAAACCAGAATTGGAAACTGTTTCGTATTATTTTCAGAAGCGTAGTATCGAGCTGAAAGTTGATAACCATCTTTACAGCTGATCCAAAAAGATTCATAGGTATTCATAACGGAGAAATCAATACTATTTCTAATTACTTTACACAAGTTCTAAAAAGAAACTTACATAAAAAATGACTAAAAAGTCAAATATAGGTAAAATCAAGATTATTAATTAAACAAATCAAATGGATATAGTTGTGGAATTTAACCAAGCAATGGAATTAGCAATAATTTTTAGTGGAATTTTTCTTTGGGTAGGAATGTTAACAGGCGTTTGGAAATATTACCAAATTCGAAGATCTCAACAATCAAGAGCTCATTATTATGTAGATATTGCGCATCGTAGTAGTTTGTTATATGCGAGTGCCAGTTTAATTTTGGCATGTTTAAGTTATTTCAGTATGTTAAGTGAAACTACAAAATTATTTTGCGTTGTTGCGAATCTGTTCTTTTTCTCGATGTCGATCCTAACTTACATAATCCATGGCTTTTTAAAAGACACAACCAACCAATTTAAACAACCTCATCAATTGGGACGTTGGACACTACCAACTTGGTGTATGAGTTTTATAATGTTTAGTTTGATAGTGGTTGAGCTGGGTGCAACAGCTATATTGCTTTACGGAACAATTATTTATTTCCAATAAAAAATGGATGATTACTCATCCATTTTTGTAAATTAGTTTTTTTGACGCTCAGCGCTCATCTGTCGAAACTTTCGGTCCACAATACACCACGTACAAAAGGCTAGTGAAACGATCAGTGCATAGGCGAAATATTCAGGTTTCAAATTACCTTTAATTGTGCCTTGTAATAACAACGTAGCCATAAGTGCGAGTGTTGTGATTGCATATACGATCGAATCGTTTGCCTTCAGAGTGTTAATGAAGACTTGCTTGTTGAAATGTAATGATAACATCTCCATCCCTCCTTGAGTCGTGATGACAGAAACCTAATCGTTTTTGTCAGAATTAAACTTAAAGTTGTACTGCTTATTTTTAGGGATTTCAATAGGTAAAAAGACTATTTTAAAAATAAATTTTAGAATGTATTGATTTATATATGAAAATATTATTTTATTTGGTGATTTTTAGTATTTTTAATTATGATATTGTTGGTTTTTTACATTTAGAAATAGAAAATAATAAAACCATAAATCATTAATTTAACAGTTAAAAAGATTTGTCGTAAACAAAAAATGAACGTTGGATAAAAGAACATTTTCTGTATAGCTAAAATCATGTCTGGGTAAAACATCATTTTAACGACAAATCATTTTAAATTTTTTCTTTACGCATTCGATCAATAGCAGTAGTTACCACCAGTACGATAAGAGATGGAAGTAGCCATGCTAAATTTTGTTCATTCAAAGGTAGATGTTGAATGAAAACTGGTAAATATTCGTTGAATCCCGCAGCTTTTACCGCTTCGATAATTCCGAAAATGAAAGCAACCGTAGTAACTGATCCAACAACCAATGATGGTTTATTCCAGAATTTCCAGAAAAAACTCAACATAATGACCACGATAGCTGGTGGGTAGATAGCACTAAGCACTGGTACTGAAAATGCAATAAGTTTAGTCAAGCCTAGATTCGAAATGACCAATGAAAAACCGATCAAGATAAAAACAAGAAATTTATATGGTAGACCAGTCAATTCAGTAAAGTATTCAGCACAAGCACAGGTTAGCCCAATAGCAGTCACCATACATGCTAAAAAAATTAATCCAGTCAGGAAGATAGAACCTAAGTCGCCAAATGCGTGTTGAACATATGCATGCAAAATAATAGCACCATTGTCAGCATTTGCAGCAACTTCATGACTACCCAAACCAAGTTTGAATAGGCTGATATATACGAGTGTAAGTCCAACACCTGCAATTAAACTTGCAATAATTGCATATTTAGTTATCAGTTTTGAGTCTGTCACACCACGTGATTGTATTGCTTGAATAATTACGATACCAAAGACCAATGCACCAAGCGTGTCCATGGTGAGATAACCATTAACAAAGCCTTCAGATACTGGACTACTCACATAGTTGTTGATCGGCGGTGAGATATAACCAGTCGGAATAACAATTGCTGCAATACCTAAAATTGCCAGTGCAATAATTTTTAAAGGCGCAAGAACATGCCCTACAGTGTCTAGCAGCTTATTTGGGTAGAGTGATACTGCAGTCACTAAAGCAAAATAAATCACACTATATATAAATAAACTACTACTCGAAGTTCCAAAATAAGGAGCAAAACCAATTTCATATGAAACTGTCGCAGTCCGTGGAGTAGCGAATAATGGACCAACAGAGAGATAACAAACAATTGTTAATAAAAGGCTAGCAAATCGACCTAAAGGAGAACTAATAATCTCGATTGAGCCTTGCATTCGCGATAAAGCCATAATGGTAAGCACTGGTAAACCAACTGCAGTGATTAAAAAACCAAAAGCAGCAAGCCAAACATGTTCACCTGCTTGTTGTGCGACAATAGGTGGGAAAATAATATTACCTGCACCAATAAACAGTGCGAAGGTCATAAAACCTAAGGCAATAATATCTCCTGTACGAAGATGATTCATAAAATGGGAGGTTTAAAATAAAAGTGCGAATTCTAGACCAAAAATGTTCTCTTTTGAAACTAATTTTATGTGAAAATTGATTGATTTTTGACTAAAAAGAAAGCTTGTAAATCATATAATTAGGATTGGCAAACATAATTGTTTGAAATGATTTTAAAAGTGAAAAAATGGGTTAAACATGAGGATATTATGATAAAAATCTAAATTAAATGTACAATTAATTGTTGTTTGTCCATAAAAGGATTGAACATTTGAAAGCTAAGGCGTAAAACTATAGAAATGATCAATGCAACGCCTATGCATTATTTTTTAATTTTATTATTTTTTAATAAGGAATATCTCGAATGAGAGCTTCTACTGTGACCATCAAAACGGAACAAGATATTGAGAAGTTAAGAATCTCAGGACGTTTAGCGGCACAAGTTTTAGAAATGATAGGCGAGTTTATTAAGCCTGGCGTAAGTACAGAATACCTAGATGATATCTGTAATGATTACATTGTAAATACGCTGCAAGTGATACCTGCCAATGTTGGCTACCATGGTTTTACGAAGACTACGTGTATCTCCGTCAATGAAGAGGTTTGTCATGCAATTCCTTCTGCAAAGAAGATTTTAAAAGAAGGTGATATTTTAAATATTGATGTAGCTGTCATCAAAGATGGTTACTTTGGTGATACCAGTAGAATGTACTTTGTGGGTGAACCTACTCCTGAAGCAAAAAAATTAGTAGAAACAACCTACGAAGCGATGCTTGCTGGTATTTATACTGTAAGACCCGGTGCGACTTTAGGTGATATTGGTCATGCAATTCAATCTGTAGCACAGCGTGAAGGCTATAGTATTGTCCGAGAGTATTGCGGTCATGGAATTGGGCGCGTATATCATGAACAGCCAAACATTTTGCACTACGGGCAAAAAGGTCAGGGTATGGTGCTGAAGAAAGGCATGGTATTTACGATTGAACCCATGGTTAATGCTGGGAAACCATTTGTTAAAGAGTTGAGTGATGGTTGGACGGTTGTTACTCAGGATAAATCTTGGTCAGCGCAATGGGAACACATGGTTGCTGTGACTGATGATGGTTTTGAGTTATTGACGCCATGGCCAAATGGAACTGGACATTATCCTTCAATTTAAAGGGTTTCGAATCATCAAGGCTTGATTAAAAATCAGGCCTTTTTCTTGTAGAGCACATCGTTAGTTGTTCAACCAGATAATCAATAAATACACGTACGGCAGGTAGCAAACCTCTTCTCGATGGATATACAGCGTGAAAAATACCATGAGGTGCAGTCCACTCTGGTAATACTTTTACTAATTGTCCTGATTTTACAAAATCTTGAGCAATACTATCTGGTAATAAAGCGATACCGCAATTTTGGCTTGCAAGTTGTGCCAACATTAAAAGATTGGAAGCCATAATCACTGGGTTAACTTTAATTTTTTGTTGTTGATTATTTGGGCCACTTAATAAGAATTGTTGATCGAGATGATCTTCTGACATACTAATAATACGGTGTTTGCTCAGTTCTTCAGGTGTATTTAGGTGTCCAAATTCATTAAGATATGCTTGACTGGCAAAAAGACGTTGTTCTATTGCTTCAAACTCTCTTAATACGAGATTGGGGTCATCATCTAATTTAGAACGAACCCTTAAAGCTAGATCAATACCTTCATTAATAACATCAACACGACGGTTACTGACCATCATTTGTACGCGTACTTCGGGATATTTCTTCAAAAAAGCGGGTAGTATTTTGGCCATTTGGTTTTGGGCGATGTCGACAGGAACGCTCACTTTGATCACGCCACGAGGTTCGCTACTTAAGTGATTAACCACATCATGTGCTGCTTGCGCGGCATTCATCATGACTTGTGTGTATCTATAGACATCCATACCGATATCAGTGACAGCAAAATGTCGTGAACTACGTTGAATGAGGCGAACGCCTAATTGTTCTTCTAAATTATAGACCCTACGGCTAAGCTTAGATTTTGGGATGTCAGTTGCACGTTCGGCTGCGCTAAAACCACCATGTTCTACAACCAGTGCAAAGCAGTAAAAATCATCTAAATCCGTTAGCATTCTGCCATAAACTCCAGCTTTTATAAGTTCTAGGTTAGTATAAACCGATTGATTAAATACTTTGTGTCAAAATATCGCGAACCAGTTGATATTCTTTAATTCGTTCAAAATCTTTATCTGTAGGTGAATGAATCCTCGATAAGTCCATATTGTCATTGATATCTGCAATTTTCACAACACGTGCTATAGGGTTTTGAAGGGTGCGTTTTGCAGCCTCAGTTCGAGATTCACCCTTTAGTTTAGTCAATGCTAGAATTGCTTCAACAATATCGTTATCACATCCTAATTCATATAGTTCATCTACAGTAGTATTAGTATCTTCGAGAACATCATGTAACACGGCTACAATTTTTTGCTGAATCGTTGAGACGTTCATCATGACGCGTAAAGGATGTAATATATAAGGGGCATTCGCCTTATCGACTTGTCCCATATGCTTTGTAGCGGCAAAAGCGATAGCTTGTTCTATAGAGACCATGTGCTAAATACTCCTGAGCTGGATAGCTTTGATTAGGATATTCTTTTAAACTGCTTTTAATTTCTTAAGCTTTATCATCATGTCTTATCAACTTATTAATATTGCCGATTCAACTCAAAATATTGTCTGCCCATATTGTCAACAAGCTGTACTAGATTGGGAACAAGAGCAATATATCCAACCATGTGATCATACGTTATTTATCGCTATGGACTTGGGATTTGAATATATAGCAGATCGTTTTGAAGAAACTTTGTCACAATCTGTTGATGAAATTCATGAAGATGCCAATATGAATATCTTTTCTAGTATTTCAAAGTCAACATATGAAGATGTAATTATTTTAAAATCAGATTTGGGCGTCGAAGGGATGTTTCGTTATATCGGTTTAAGTTGTAAGTAATAAAAAAGCCAATCAAGAGATTGGCTTTTTAAACTTATGCTTCAGGTGCTGGGCTATATTGCTCAACTAATGGTTTTAATTCACCATTTTGGAACATCTCAAGCATGATATCGCTACCACCAATAAGCTCACCATTTACCCATAACTGTGGGAAAGTAGGCCAGTTTGCAATTTGAGGTAATGTTGCACGAATATCTTGGTTTTCTAAGATATTTACATAGGCAAATGGACGACCAATTTGACTAAGTGCTTCAACTGCACGAGCTGAAAAACCACATTGCGGGAATTGTGGAGTGCCTTTCATGTAAAGTAAAACAGGGTGTTTCGCAATTTGATCACGAATTAACGCTACTGTATCACGCGCTTGTTCCGTCATAGATAGATCCTCAACTAATCTTCCCAAATTATATACCGAAAAATTAGCTGCGGGCTATTGCTAAAGATTTTTCTTGTATAAATGTGAGTTTAAGCTTTCAATCTACACAGGTTTTTGCTTATATAACCTTTTTCAACACAACTAACGATAGATTGAGTTTGTTATGACTAATATCACTCTTGCTCCTGTGCAACCTGATCAACCTTCACATCTTATGGCTACTTATGGTCGCCAAGCGATCAGTTTTGTTCGAGGACGAGGGGCGTATCTGTACACAGCAGATGGTACTGAATATTTAGATGCTTTGACAGGTATTGCTGTATGTGGTTTAGGTCATGCTCATCCTGTGATTGCAGAAGCAATTGCAGAGCAAGCTGCAACATTAGTACACACCAGTAACTTATTTGAAATTCCTTGGCAGACAGCTGCTGCGCAGAAACTTGCTGAAGTTTCAGGAATGGAAGAAATCTTTTTTTCAAATAGCGGTGCTGAGTCAAATGAAGGTGCAATTAAAATTGCGCGTAAATTTGGTGCGCAGCAAGGTGTGAGTAATCCTAAAATTATCGTTGCTGAACAATCTTTTCATGGTCGTACTTTGGCAACCTTGTCTGCAACAGGGAATAAAAAAGTTCAGGAAGGTTTTGCGCCATTAGTTGAAGGGTTTATTCGAGTTCCATTTGGTGATGTTGAGGCAATCCAAGAAGCTGCGATCAATCATCCAGACATTGTTGCTATCTTGATTGAGCCAATTCAAGGTGAAGGTGGTGTCAATACTGCTCCACAAGGCTTCAGCTATTTAGAAGAAGTTCGCGCATTATGTAATCAGCACAATTGGTTGATGATGCTTGATGAAATCCAAACTGGTAATGGTCGTACAGGTAAATATTTTGCATACCAACACACCAGCATAGTTCCTGATGTGATGACAACTGCAAAAGGTTTAGGAAATGGTTTTCCTGTTGGTGCGGTTATGACTCAAGGTAAAGCAGTTGGACTATTGGGTGCTGGGAGTCATGGTTCTACTTATGGTGGAACTGTTTTAGGTTCACGTGTTATTTACACAGTGATTGACACACTTCAAAATGAAAATGCAGTAGAAAATGCTGCTAAAGTAGGTGCATACATAGTTGAACAGCTCAAAGTGCGTTTAAATGATTTGAATGTTCAAGTTCGTGGTTTTGGTATGATGATTGGTATTCAATTACCTAAAGATTGTGCTGAAATTGTTGCAATCGCTCGCGATGAATACAAATTAATTGTTAACGTAACCGCAGGTTCAGTAGTTCGTTTACTTCCTCCATTAAACATGACACAAGAACAAGCAGACGATCTTCTTAAGCGTCTTGTACCAGCCATTCAGAATTTCTTGAAAGATTGATTTTTGTAAATAAAAAAAGGGCAATTAAATTGCCCTTTTTTTATATTAATCAATTAGCCAGAAATATACTGTTGTAACTGTTCAATTAAAACGCGCTGATCTTCCATAGCAGCTTTGACTAAATCACCAATTGAAATAAAACCAACTAATTTTTCATTCTCTAGGACAGGTAAATGGCGTAAATGACGATCTGTCATTAAGTTTAAGCATTCTTCAACTGTATTGTTTAAGCTTACAGAAATCACTTTTGAAGTCATAATGTCCGAAACAAGCGTATTATTTGAAGAGCGCTCCATCAAGGCGATTTTACGTGTATAGTCACGCTCTGAGAAAATTCCAACCACTTTTTCATCTTCTGCAACGACTAAAGCACCAACACCTTTATCTGCCATGATTTTAATTGCTTCAAGTACAGTCGCATTTGGTGAAATCGTAAAAATAGATTGTACAGCTTTATTCTTGATGACTTGAGCAACGATTGTCATTATTTATCCACCTGTGTTGTATTGTCATTTTCATTTAACTTAACGGTATTTTTTTTAAATGCAAAGCCCTAATTTATCTTCGATGACGACTTTTTAATGTAAGTGCTTAAAAAGTCGTCATTGATTAGACGCTTTATACTGCTGGCATTACAGTGTCTTTTGGCATAAAGAAAAAGTGCTGCATTTGTTGAGTAGAAAGTTTGAATTTTCTGTGCGAAGAATTAAATAAAGCAGGTTCAACTTGTAATCGGGTCAAAGTAGGTAGCAACGATTCGTGAAAGTCTTTAGGTGTTATTTTACGTGGTTGGTAATGTTTCCAATGTGATTTTGCATAACGGTGTGCTTGGACGCCATTTAGCCAAAAAGGGAATACGTGACCATCTTGATCAGATTTGATTGCCCAACCTTGATGATAAAGACCCCAAAGTACACCGCAATACATCATTGTTTTTAGGATTGAAATTTTAATCATCAACTCACGAGAAACAGGTTGAAAATGGTTAAACCGATACATATTCTTAAACTTATATAGTTATAAACTCATGTTTTATTATAAGAAATATACTTTGCATTTATGTTTAATCAATTCATCAAAATCGTAAGCAAATATTCTAATTATTTCAATAAATCGTAATCTGCATCACATTTATTGAAAAAAATAAGCTCTAATTAAATTTTAGATGCTAAAGAAATTACATTTTTTAACTCAGATAAAGATAACTTTTTATCTTTGTTGCAGGCATAAAAAACGCCACCTAGGTGACGTCTTTTTATGCTTGTAAGGTTGCCATCTTTTGCCAGTATTGAGCTTTAAGTGAATCACGCTCTACTCGGAAACCTTGATAATACAAT
Organism: Acinetobacter sp. SK-43; assembly: GCF_015351505.1. Lineage (NCBI taxonomy): Bacteria > Pseudomonadati > Pseudomonadota > Gammaproteobacteria > Moraxellales > Moraxellaceae > Acinetobacter > Acinetobacter sp. SK-43. Next base: position 2,477 of record NZ_JADKPY010000057.1, on the reverse strand, counting down.
TCTGCTAGAAACAATGCTGCTTTACCATGACCTGCTTTTGCTACTTCTTCAAGTTCTTTCACTGCATCTTGAAAGTTTTTTTGCGATTGAATAGTATTAACCGCATTTGCATACACATGCTCTAGTTCGTGTTGTGTGAAATGTTGAATCATATATAACTCCTTATTTTAATTATGATTACCGCAAATTCTATCCAAAGACACTTTACTTTGAATATAAGCTAATTTAACTTTGAATTGTTAAATTATTATGACAAAAATAATGGAATTGTCAAATATATCGAGTGTCTTTCTGTAAATAAAAGCTTACACGATTAAACATTTCTAACAAATAATTTTAAGTAAAATCAAAGTGAAAATAATAGAAAAGGAGAATAACATGTCAAACGTAATCGATGGTTTAACCTTTGATGTTCCACCATCTGAAAATCAAATTATTGAATTGGCACATCATCATCGAAAATTACTTGATGAGGCTATTTTCCATCAAGAAATTCATTTGGGTGATTATTGTTTAGCTCAGCGTAAAAGGGTTTATGATTTTGCGAGTACGCTTAGCCCAGAGCAAAAAGATCGTTTTTATGAAATTTATAACGGAGAGCTGCGCCGTATAGCAGATGATGATGATTTACATCCAGCAGATGCAGAAAGTGGAGTGGGAATGTTCGCTATATTTGTTAGTTTAGTGATTATTGCATTTATCCTTTACTTCGCCTTTGTACGTACATTAGTGAGTTGACCTATAACCATCACGTTCAATAAACGATATTTTGGCGGCTTATTGAACGTGAGTCTTGTACTGAGTTACGTAGGCACATACACTACTTCTAATATTGAGGTTAGTCATGCTGTCTAAACATTTAAAACTTAAAATCTTAGAGCTAAAATTAGGGCGTAAATTAGATCAGTTTAATGTCTATTTAGTGATGTTTATTCTAATAGCCATTTTTATTCTTGCATTTAATGCTCTGCTACGACCAGTGAATCAGGATCAATATCTGAAGGTTATGCAATTGGCTGAACAAGCTAGCCATCCCAAAACGCAGGCTATGGCTTTGAATGTTTTACAAGCTCAAAAAATTCGTCGGGTTGAATATTTAAAACTATTAAATGCGTTTCAATTTGAATCTACACGTATCCAAGAATATCCTGCACTTTCGCTCGATGATGAGTGAGTTTTAATCAAAGTAATTTATTAATAAATGAGGGATTTGTAGCAGTCGGGAAAATAAAATCTATTTATGCTAGACTGACCATCTTTTTAAAAAGCTGCTTTATTCTCAAGGAATTGACATGCAACAGCAATCGAATATGCAAAATAAATTCTTGATAGATGCTGATATCGGCGATGATGATGTCACATTACCGAGTTTACCTGCTGTCGATGTTCCCATTATTGAGCCAGCTGTAAAAACAACAGTTGAGACAACACCTGCGCCAGCTACTAACGTCGAAATAACTGAGCAACATCAATCAGTATCTTCAGAAGAGGAAGAAGAAACCAAATCAACAGGTTTCTTTGGACGTATGAAGGATGGATTAACTAAAACTCGTCGTAGTTTTACTGATGGTATGGTCAATATTTTGATCGGTGGTAAAGAAATCGATGATGAGCTATTAGAAGAAGTTGAAGAACAACTTTTGGTTGCAGATATCGGTGTTGAGGCAACAAAAACAATTATCGCAAATCTGACAGAGCGTACAGCACGTGGAGATTTGATCTATTCACATGCTTTGTATAAAGCATTGCAAGAAGAGTTGGTAGCATTATTGGCTCCTCGTGTGAAGCCATTACATATTGATCCTAATAAATCTCCTTATGTGATTTTAATGGTAGGTGTAAATGGTGTTGGTAAGACAACAACCATTGGTAAGCTTGCAAAACGTTTACAGGGTGAAGGAAAGAAGGTCATGCTTGCCGCTGGTGATACATTCCGTGCCGCAGCGACTGAACAACTGCAGATCTGGGGCGAGCGTAACGATATCCCAGTTGTTGCACAGGGTCATGGTGCAGACAGTGCTTCTGTGATTTTTGATGCATTCGAAAGTGCCCGTGCAAAAGGTATCGATGTTCTCATTGCTGACACGGCAGGGCGTTTGCAAAACAAATCTAACTTAATGGAAGAGTTAAAAAAAGTTAAGCGCGTAATGCAAAAGATAGATGCAACCGCACCACATGAAATTATGCTTATTGTGGATGCTGGTACAGGGCAGAATGCGATCAATCAAGTACAGCTTTTTGATGAGGCTGTTGACTTGACTGGTATTACAATTACTAAGTTAGATGGTACTGCTAAAGGTGGTGTCTTATTCAATATCGCAAGCCGTACTCATGTGCCAATTCGTTATATTGGTGTAGGCGAGAAGATTGATGACTTACGTCCTTTCTCGGCTAAATCTTTCGTTGCTGCTTTGTTCGAGACTGAGAAATAATTTTTAATTATTTAGCTCATTCTTTTAAAAAGAGGTTCTTAGAGC